>JALURD010000243.1 GCA_027057815.1 Acidilobaceae archaeon
TCTATGGTAATAGTTCCCGGCATCTCTTCCGGCATCCTGTTCACCCTAACAGTAATAATTGTAATAGTTGAGGTATATAAACACTTCCCGGTTTCCATCATCAGTTTTATGGATCCTCATAGAAGGGTACTGACCACCGGGGGATGAATGGCGGTTCGGCCTCTGCCGACGGCCCAGCCCGAATGGGGAGGCTTTAGGCCTATGACCCCTCACTCCTACACATCCTGGAGAGCGAATCGTTTATCCTAGCTATGAGGGGCTGTAGATTAGCGTATATGTGGCCTGCTAGTCCTGTTAGTTGACTGCTTTTGATTATAATCGAGTGTATATAGCTTTGCGCAGTACATGCAGTTGTAGAGGCGTTGATCATTCGACCCTCCTCCAAATACTTTAATATTTGGAGGAGCGTGGCCTCGATACGCTTAAGCACTATTTCCCATTGATTTACGTCTGTAAGGGCTATCTCAACGAAAGCCCCGCTCCTAGACGATAGAGCTTCTTTGAGCCTCGCTAGCCTAGCCTGTTCATCCTTCAACATGTCCAAGTATGCCTGCATCTCAGCGAGGAACGCCTGCACAACCAACCCCCCTAGAGGCGTGTAGCTAGGGAGAGATAAGGGGGGTAAGACCTTAATCTGAGCCATTACATTTAAGTTGCATTCATAACTGTTTCCTCGTGAGGTATATAAGAACTGCTCTCTCCCACGCAGGCGTGGGTTTAAACGCTGAACCACTGGGGGGTGCTTAAGGGGTGGCTAGCCAGAGAACTGAGGAGAGAAGTGATATCACGTCGCGTCTATCTAGGATATACGAGGATGACGACATCGTCGTCTACACGGCGCCCAACGAGGATGAGTTGAAGGACCTCCTCCTTGATTTACTACGTAAGCATGGGCCAATGACTATAAGAGACCTTCACGCACACCTCTCAGGCCTAGCCAGCGAAGACAAGATCCGACAGGCCCTAAACCATTTAGTACTCAATAACAAAGTGTACGTGTTCAGCGACGGTAAATACGCTATAGCAGAAGTCGATGAAGTAGGCTACGCAGACTACTACGATGAAGACTATTACAGCGAATATGAGGCCTATGGAGAGCCTGACATGGACGGTGAAACTTTCTAAAACTTAACGCTTATATTCCATGCTTGCCCAGGCGCTGAGCCTATAATGATTTTTTCAGATAAAGTTCTGACATCCCGTTTCTAAAATTTAATTGAGGACGAATAAATACATAAAAGACTAAGCTTACCGTCCACGTTTACCATCAGACAACTTGAAGTTGAACACACTAATTATATAATTTACATTATTAATTTAAAAGTATTATTCAGTCAACTAAAGTCTATTAGAAAGGCCTGGTTCACCACATCCTGGAAGTCCGTGGGCAAAGCCTTCTTGCGCTCTGTGTAGTACTTAAACATTTTCTCGAGGAACTTTATAAAGACTGGACAATTCTCGAACTTACCATCCCTGTCACATCTACCCTGTCTACCCTCTACGGTAACCATTAGCAGACACTGCCTTGTCTTCTTGTCATAGTATGGGCATAACTTGTGATACCTCCTTGCGCTCTTCACCATCTTCTGAACCCATCGTTTCTCCGGCGTCATTTCTTCCTCAGCGACTTCCTCAACTTTCGGCTTTTCCTCTGCAACCATGCCTATCCACCCCCCAGGTCTAGTTTTAGGTTAAGGCTCCAGCAAGATATTTTTATTTATCTTCAATGAGGTGTTTGTTAGAGGATTCTGGTAGCAGCATAGGAGGCCAGGGCAAGCGCCATCAGAAGCATCCACGACTTAAGGTCGTACCTCATAATCTTCTCTCCGTCAAGCGGTGCTATCGGTATCAAGTTGAATATAGCTAGGTACGCGTTAACATACGCCATGACTCTAAGGTACCACGCCCAAGTTGGGGCATAAGCTAGGCTTGCTGCGATGAGTAGTATAGCCAGCACTATATTGGTGGCTGGCCCTGCGGCTACGCTGTAGAATAGCCCTCTGGGATCCGAGAGCCTCCACGTTATGACTTTAACGTAGCCGGGTGCGAGTATCTTGAATGGTAAGAAACCCGAGATCAACGTTATCAGGAGTCCGGGGGTGAAGGCTACGAACTCCGCTTTAGCCCCATACCTTCTACCCACTTGTCTATGGGCAAGTTCGTGAGCTACGAAGCCTAGGAGGATACCGGCGAAGAAGGGGCCTGTGTAGAATGAGGGAGTCAACGCGCTAACCCCGCCGAGGGCTATGGATAGGGCTATAATGGCTAGAAGCCATGATGCGGGTTCGCCTATCTCGCTACCCCTAACCATGGGGGTAAGTGTAACTCGCCTATAGCGCCACGTCAACCCAGCAACCCCCCTAGCTTGTAAAGCCAGAAAGCCAATAGGAGAATTCCAGGTACTAGGTATAGCTTCGAGTATTTCACGCTAGCCACGATCACAGTGACCACAGGGGCGGCTGCAAGCAGGGATACGGTCGCTAGGCCTTCCCGCACACCTTTCAGGCCCGCTACACTTGCCACCGCAGCTGTGACCAGTATGTAGGCCTGCATGAGCCTGTCGAGTCTCAAGGCCAAGCCCCCAACGCGTTCAAAGCCATCCTGACTCCAACCGCTGATAGCACCACCGCCAGTATAAGTGCCAGGATGCGCCTCGGAAGACGAGGCATCAGGTTTGAACCAGTATACGATCCCGCCGATGCTGCCACCGCTACTATGGGCGCGTACCAGAGGCCTGAGAGCTGTGTAAGTCTAGCTGAGAGGGCTGCAGAAGCCGCTACAGCTGTCAGGAAGCTGCTCGTTGCTATAACCCTCCTCAAAGGCATACCTTCAAGGTTTATCATTAACGGGACCATGACTGCTCCCCCGCCGATGCCGAGGAGCCCAGCTACCACCCCCCCAAGGCCTCCAATGCTTAGAGACCTAGCCAGACTTGGCGGCGCTTCTCTCCCGCTGCCGTGGCCTCCTACGAAGCCTACTAGGCGCATCGAAGTATAGAAGAGTAGGGCCGAGAATACTAGAGCCAGAAGCCGTTCATTAACATACTCCGAGGCCACGCCCCCCGCGACTCCACCTAAGACTACTCCCACAGAGTAGAGGGGAGCCCTAGCGTCATCCACGAGGCCGCGCCTCATATACCTAGTGGATGAGATTGTTGCATTAGCCACTATAGCTAATAGGCTTAGAGCCCCAGCAACCCTTAGCGGAAGACCAACCACCATTGAGAACAGTGGAACCATTATGACCCCACCGCCTATGCCCGTCAACGCTGCAACAATACCGGCTACGTACGCTCCAAGAAGCGCTACAGACGCCTCCACCGCATCCACGGCCAGAGTTCACCGTTATGACCCTCTCTGGGGCTCCAGGGCATTATAACGTGGAGAGGAAAGGGATCCCCCTCGAGGTGCCTGGAGGGGAGCTGTGTGCGAGCGCTTTTCTATGGGAGGTTTCAGCCCTTCCATAGAGGCCACGTTTCAATCGCTCTATGGGCCTTGAGGGAGGAGGGCTTCGACGAACTCGTTTTCCTAGTGGGGATGGCCTCGGAGAGCTATACTAGGAGAAACCCGTTCACGGCGGGCGAGCGTATAGAAATGATAAGGCTGTCCATGAGGGATTCGGGGATCTCTCTTGATAGAGTTATAACCGCGACGATACCCTCACTGGAGACTAACATAGGACTCGCCAACTACGTGCTATCCTATGTGCCCCGCGTAGACGCACTAGTAACGGGGAATCCCCAGCTCGCCAGGATATTCAGAGATTACGGCTTGAATGTTGTTAGGCCGCCCTCCTTTAACCGAAAGGAATGGAGAGGCGAGAGGATACGTAGACTCATGGCCTTGGGGGATCCCGCGTGGCGCAGCACTGTCACACCATCAACAGCTGATTACCTTGAATCAATCGGGGCCCCGGAGAGGCTTAGAGACCTATACTCTAGCGACTGAGCTTGAACCTGAGGATCCCAGCTAGGCCGTCGAAGGTATTCTTAAACCACTCAGCCTCGGGCAAGCTCTCGGGTATTACCACAACCTCTGCTCCCATGGATTCAGCCAGGGACTTCCAGTCCTCAAGATCCTCCCGGGACTCATGTATGAGGAGGGTCTTCACCATACCCATCTCGAGGGCTGACTTGACCTCCCTGGGCCCATACACAACCATACCGGTGTCCTTGGCTAAGTGTTTCTTGAACTCCTCTAAAGCGTTAACCGCGTCTTTGTAGAGCTGCGTCTGAATTATTCCTTCAGCCCTCAGAACAGCCTCCTTCAGGCCCTGAATACCTTGGTATGCGACATCCACTGTCTTAGGAGCTACTATCCTCTTAAGCCTGTAGTCGAGATAATCGCCCTTGAGGAAGTCTAGTTTGGCATAGCCGGGCCCTGCAAGGAGGATCCCCTTCAACACCCCCTTCTCGAGTAGTGGAAGAAAGTGCCTATTAGCGTGCTCTCCGACCCTCTTGAAGAAGTCTTCTACCAATTGCTCTATAATCCTATCGAACCTTCTCTGGCTCTGCCCACCCATCTTGTGCTTGCCCGGGACGTAGCCCTCGAGCTCCTCTAGAACTTCCAGCTTTGTTCCCTTCAAGAGACCTATCGTGGCCTGGTCCCTCTCGACTATTATTATCCCGAGGGCCTCCCTCTCCTCGACCATCTCTTCAAGCCACTCTGTATGGAACTGCTTGTCTGTCCTATAGTAGAAGACTGGGACCTTCTCGGGAGGTGAGAATACGAAGCATATGAAGTCCCTCGTCTCCATGTCCTCGCCGCAGAATACAACGAGGCCGTTAGGCGGCGTCTTTTGTATCATGGAGAGCCTGTCCATCGCCGAGGATAGGGCCTTCTGAACCGCCTGTCTGGTCTTCTTCAGCTTAATGTTATCGGATATTGAGAATTCCTGCCTTAACAGCTGCATTACGTCACTTAGCGGCCTGCCTGGAGGGATGTAGAGAGACAACAGGACCGTGGCTGGCGCCTTCCATTTCTTGAGCTCTCTGAGTATCTGGGCCAGCTGCCTCCGCGTAACCGTCAACTTCTCCTCCAGCGCCTTAGCATCCACCAATGCGGGATCCCGTAAGCCAGTGGCGCTGGTCAAACCCTAAAAGCGCACCCCTCCAGGCAGTCTAGCGGGTGACCGGCTTTTGGTTGAGGTACTCGAGACAAGCTATTGGTGCCCCTCTCGCCACGTAATAGACGCTGTCGTGGAGGTGATATCCCGGGGAGGCGTTGTCGTCATTCCAACCGATACCGTGTATGGGCTTGCCGCAGACCCCTTCAATGAAGCCGCTCTCGAGAAAGTGTTCAGAGTCAAGGAGAGGAGCAGGGACGCCCCCGTCCCCCTCCTGGCTGGGGAGAGCCACCACGTCCTCCTGGTTGCAGAGGAGGATCCCAGGTTGTGGAAGCTTGCCCTCAAGTTCTGGCCAGGCCCCTTAACAGTGGTCTTGAAACCGCGTGACGACGCCCCCAGGGCCTTCAAGGCCTGGGGACAGGTCGGCGTTAGGGTGCCCAACTGCCCCCTCTGCAGGGAGGTCGCCAGGCGGGTGGGCGGCCTGATAGTAGGGACAAGCGCCAACATATCAGGAAGGGAATCGCCGGTGACTGCGCAGGAGGCCATGTTCCAGCTGGGTGAAAGGGTGGACCTCTACGTGGACGCGGGCCCAGCGCTCCTCGGGAAGGCCTCAACCGTAGTCGACATACGCGGAGTCAGGCCTAGGCTTGTGAGGGAAGGCCCCATACCGTGGGGAAAGGTCAAGGAGGCCCTAGGCCTCGAGTAAGTATGAGCAGCGTAGTACCTGGCTCCCCACTCTATCACCCCCTGCGAGCCATGGAGCCTGTGGGGGTCACCATGCCAGTCAAGGTGAGGGTATACGCAGGCTTTGACTACAAGAGTAGGCTTGCTGTGGACGCGGTTAGAGAGGCAGCCGTGATACTGGCCGCAGAGTACGCTGTAAAAGTTGATGTTGAAGTCTTGGAGTTTCCCTTCGGAGACGACGAGTCGGGAGAGCTGGGGCTCCCCGAGGTCTGGGTTGGCGACCGCCTGGTAGCCCGCGGCGAGCCCCCCTCAATAGCCGCTATAGTGGATGCCGCGTTCAAGGAGTTAGAAAGGGGCCTGGCGGGGAGCGTGGGGATCCCGCTGCCTCCATTAGCGAACGAGGAGGGCGAGAATGGCCTTCTGAGTGTGTAGCCTGTTCTCGGCCTGGTCCCACACAACGCTCCTAGATCCCTCGATGACCTCCTCAGTGACCTCCTCGCCCCTTACTGCTGGCAGGCAGTGCATGAATATCGCCTTATCACCCGCAGCATCCATGAGTTTCTCGTTAACCTGGTAGGGGCGCAGTATCCTCCTTTTCTCCTCAGCCACAGCTTCCTGACCCATGCTTACCCATACGTCGGTGTAGACCACGTCAGCGTCCCTAACGGCCTCGAAGGGGTCCTCCACTATCTCAACCGATCCACCGGTCTCTCTAGCCCACTCGATGGCGTGCCTTAGTATGTCCTCCCTCGGCCTCAGCTGTCTTGGAGTTGCTACAACCACGTGCATACCCAGCTTAGCCCCGGCAACCAGGAGGCTGTGAAGCACGTTATCGCTTCCGTCGCCGACGAAGACTAATTTAACGCCTTTAAGTCTTCCCTTCCTCTCGAGTATGGTCAGCATGTCCGACAGCGCCTGAACGGGGTGAGAGAGGTCGCTTAACCCGTTAATCACCGGTATATCGGCGTACCTGGCCAGTTCCTCTAGCTTCCAGTGCTCCTTGACCCTGGCCACTATAGCGTCGACGTACCTGGAGAGCACCCTAGCAGTATCCTTTATGGGCTCCCCGCGGGCCAGCTGAAGCTGCTCCCAGCCAAGGTATAGGCTCTGGGCTCCCAACTGATAGGCAGCTACTTCGAAGCTCACCCTCGTCCTAGTGCTATGCTTCTCGAATACTAGCGCAATAGTCCTACCCCTAAGGACAGGGATAACCCTCTCCCCGGAATAGAACCTCTCCTTCATAGACTTAGCCGTGTCTATAATCGCCTCAATCTCCCAGGGAGCGTAGTCGGTGAGGCACAGGAGGTCCCTGCCCTTGAGGGAGTAGAGCACCAAGCCGCGCACCCCGAGAGCGGCGGGGGACCCGGGTCTCCTTTGTATATTTACCTTCCAGGCCTGCCTGGGATCCCCTTGGTGCCCCGTGGTTGGCTGCGCTCGGATCCTACAGGAGGGCTAAGGAGAAGGCTGTGAAGGCTGCGCTTGTCAAGCAACTCAGGGAGTCCGGGGTCGACCCGAGGGAGGTGGCCGAGTGGCTCTGGGAGGACCATGGAGTTAGGGTTAAGCCTAACTGGAAGGACATAGAAAGAGCAATACTGAGAGAGGACGATGTGACCCCTCAAGACCTTGCAGTATTCCTATTGGACGCGGGGGTGGAGCCCGACGAGGGCGCGTGGGATGCGGGGCCAAGGCCTCCCCTGCGGGGAGCTAGGGGAACTAGCGAGGGCCGCTGAGCCCGGCCCCGGCGGCTCTGCGGGGTACACACTATATCACGTGCTCGCCGCGCTTAGGGAGGCGTCCGCTAGGCCCGTTGGGAGACCCTACATAGAGAAGGCCCTGGGGCTAGGCGAGGCCTCGGCCAGGAGCCTCATAAAGAGGCTTAGATCCATGGGCCTCCTAGAGCCCGCTGGTAAGTCCGGGCACAAGGCGACCGAGAAGGGATCCCGCCTCGCATCCCTCCACGAGCTAGTGGCTGAGGCTAGAGCACCCGGAATCCCGGGGGTCCCTTGGAGGCCCGCCGTGATCCTAGCGACCCCCGCGCTCGACCCCCCGAGGAGTCTCGTCGACGTTTACATGGTTAGGGATTACCTAGTCGGCGAGGGCTGCAGGGAGGCCGTTATAGGCGGGGTTGAAGGCGGAGCTCTGAGGCTCCCCGGGATCCCGGAGGAGCAGTCACAGCTCCGCCTCGAGCTTTGGAGGATAGTCGAGGAGCAGCTCCAGCGGCCACGGGGATCCCAGGGGCTACTGGTAGTAGTGGTCCCTGGATAC
>JALURD010000244.1 GCA_027057815.1 Acidilobaceae archaeon
GCCGGCCTCGTAGGTGAATTCAACGACTCCCTCAGACGCTGTAGCCCTCGAGGATATACTTCGCTGGCTCACGGCGTAGCCTAAGGCCCAGTCTATGAACCTGTAAGCGTCCAAGGCCTTTCCTACAGCAGAGTCTAGTATGACAGCCCCGCCCGTAAGGTTTAAGGCGTAACCGGGCGGCTGGCTACCCGTTAGGGTATAAGCGGGCCTGTAAGCGTCTAGCGCCATTCCATCCCCGTAGCCCACCCTAAAGGTAATAGCTTCCAAGTCAACGTCATCAGCCCTATATTCGTAGACGCTCCCCGAGTATTCTATAATGTAGGCGCCCCAGCGGGACGTCTCTGCAGCTATGAGGGTACGGTCGTTGCTGACTCCCACCCAGCCGCGAGTGCAAACTGAGGGGACTTCCCTATACAGATCGAACACTAGAGTTAGGGATGCTATGCCAAGTACGTCGTCCTGGCCTGTTGCTTGGTAGACTATCGCGTAGGTCGTGGCGTGGTCTACGTACCTGATATTCCTCAGCCATAGCGGTGAGTCGGAGGGCACCATGCTGGTGTAGACTAAACCACCATCCACAATATAGTAGTTGAGCCTCCTGACCCTGACGCTAGACTCTATGAGTGACTCCACAGCCACTTCTATAGAGATGCCGTGGGATCCCGTGGAGCCGCTGGCCTCGGCTATGACGGTCACGTATACGCCAGGCCATTCCGAGTAAATGCTGTTAACGAGATCCTCGGCGTCCAGGGTGAAGTTGCACCACTTCACCACGCGCCCCTCCAGCGCCTCGCTATATCCTATTGTGTGTCTGCACACTAACTCGTCCCCTAGGTAGTAGTCGACGGTCAGCGGGAACACGTCGGGCGATAGCCGCCCCCTAACTGTGTATCCCAGTAGTAGACGCACCTGCAGAGGCGAGCTCCCGGCTATACCGCCATACGTGAATACGGGCAAGCGGTACGATAACACCGAGGCAGCTGGGGTGTTTCCTACACCCTTCAGGTTGAGGCGTATCGACCCGGCGGCTGGGAGAAACTGTAGCTTGTACTCTACCCGCTCGCTGTTGACATAGTCGTCTAAATGAGTTTGGGGGAGCATGTACTCGATAATGTAGAATACTATCTCCACGGTCCACTGACACTTGGCGGGGTGAGCCTCCACTCTAACCCGTGGTTCGAGGCTGCCACCGGGCCCCGCGTCTAGGATCACCCTTACAGTGCCCCCGTCGGCCACGAGGCCCTCGTATGCAGTCTGGCCCCCCATCTTAACTACAACGTAGTCGAGCGTGCAGGATGAACTGGTGAACCTCACGAAAACTGTTAGCCTGCGCCACCTGACCCCCTCATACATGTACCTATCTATCAGGGTGACGTTGAACACCGCCGGACTTCCTGGCAAGGCCTCGCGGGCATCCATGTAGCGGGCCACTGGGTACATGCCGCGCACGTCGTATACCACAGTGTACCCGCGGGATCCCTCTCGGGTCCGTGGAGGCTCCAGCTCCTCGACCAACACTGTCAAGTTGTACCTTTCAGGGTTCACCGGATTGTAGGCGGCCGCGGCTACAAGCATACGTATCTTGCCATTTAGAGCGGGATCCCCCGGGAGGATCCCTCTCTTGAACGCCTCAACGGCTAGGAAGGGCTGCTGATACGCGGGGTAGCCTGAGAGGGCGTCAGTTCTCCCGTTCTGGATGCAGTAGCTTGCATCGTACTCCAGCCCCACCGCCGCGTAGATTACCGCTAGCACGCCTAGCTCCGGATGGATTATGGCCACCTTGTACAGCCTCTCAGCGCCCCTGAAGGCTGCAGGGAATCCGCTGAAGTCCCCCGCCTCCACCGGCCTCCAGGTTGGAAGCTTCACTTCCAACACAGTCCCACTGGCCACGTACCCGCTCTTGAGGAGGGAGACGACGGAGCCATTAACGTAGACCTCCGAGTCATACACCCTGCAGGGAAGGGCAACCCAGCCTCTCCCCGGGATGAACGCCGCGAACCCCAGCCTTGAGGCCCTAACCCCTACAGCCCCAACGCTCGAAGGGTCCAGCCTCAGCGCTCTGCCGCTAAGGAAAACCTGGTAGAAACTCTCGAGGCCCGAGTAGGCGTCTACCCCTAGGAGAGAGGCGACTTCCCCCGAGAGACCGTCATAGTCTAGCATCCTCAAATCGGAGAGAAGCCACGCACCACGATGCCTGTCAATCGTTTCCAGTGGAGTATCG
The DNA here is from genome assembly GCA_027057815.1 of Acidilobaceae archaeon. Taxonomy (GTDB): domain Archaea; phylum Thermoproteota; class Thermoprotei_A; order Sulfolobales; family Acidilobaceae; genus JALURD01. The sequence goes on from JALURD010000244.1 coordinate 2,222, forward strand.
GTGCTGGCCAGAACTGCCACAGATAAGAGAAGGAAGACAATGGACACGGCAACCCACAAGCTCCAAGGGGAGGGCAACGCCCATCCCAACGTGAATAATATCAACAATGTGTAACTGTATTTAATGGATTCCATGCATTCAACGGCCCGCTAGCACACGCCTCCCCCTCTGCAGCCTTGGTCTCCCTCTATGAACGCGACGAGGTCTACCCATAGCGGTTAACTCATGTACTACACTGTTGAAGGA
>JALURD010000245.1 GCA_027057815.1 Acidilobaceae archaeon
GGAGTACGCCGTAGATGTTTTAGGTGTAGAGGTGACCAGGGTTGAAGATCTCACTGAGAATCTCAAGGTTACTAGGGCCTCCGCTGGAACCGTGGCTTTCACCATAGTTACTAACATAAAGAATATACGCGTCGGCGAGGTTAGAGCCGCAGCAATCCTGCCGCCAGTCGAGTTCCATGGAGTGATAAGCGAGGCCATGTATTCCAGCGACCCCATTGAGGAGAGGTACGTCGGCAAGAGGGTCCCGAGCAGGCTCCTCCACGGCGAGCTGGCGTCGATGGTAATAAGGATCGTAGATTCTGTTACAAGGCAACGTTAGACTGTACACATGCATGGCACGTCTCCGGCTTTCAGGAGCCCCTTTCTCTTGGCGTCGAGGAATAGCTCTATTAGCTTCCCGTGACCCGGCTTCCGGGAGAGTATCCGGTCGATTACACCCGCTTTCTTCATAACGTTTATCTCCCAACTCCTCAGGCTATAGCATATGTAGCAGCCTATCCTGTAGAATCCAGCCTCATATAAGGTGTTGAGTCTGAGGCCCTTTGAGAGTATGTAGAGCTGGGTGTGAGCGCCACCCCAAAGTTTGAGCGGTGAAAGAACCGGCAGGCCTGTCGCCTGGTCCGGCCTCACTGGCGGCCTCTTGTATCTCCTCTCACTCTCTGCATCCCTGTCCCCAGTGATTATCACGGTCTTACCGCGGGCGGCCTTCTCGAATCCCCGCCTCAGGGCATCAAGTTTCCTACCCGTGCACCATCTGTCATCCGGGTTGGGTAGAGGCATGCCTTCCTCTAGGAGCCCCTTATCCACTCCAGCCTCCTCCACTAGTAGGTTCACGCCGAGCTTTGACGCGTATTCCTCCACGTACTCTCTATTCTCCGGGAAGTCTATCCCTGTGTCAACGTGAACGGCAACCACGCTATCCTTGCCATACGCGGCTAGGGCTACGAGGAGGGCTGCGGTCGAGTCCTTACCACCACTCCACGGGACTATGACTGTGTCCGGGTCGGGCGCCACGCTCCTCAGCCATTCAACGGCGTGTCTCTCAAGAATCTCTAGTATGGGCCTATTGGCCTCTATGACTTCCTCGATGCTCACATTATGAGGCCTTGCCTGCCTGTTAGGCTTCCCTCGGGGCGCCGGTGAGTCGTCATCCATTATAATCTCTCCGACCTGCTCGGAGCCGCTGTAGACAACGTGCCTCCCACCCTTGTCCTTATAGAGTAATGGGAGGTCGCCAGTGTTCTTCATCAGGAATAATGAGAGGAGCCTTGCCCCCCTGCCTTGGAGGAAGAAGTTGTCGCCTAGGAGCGTGTAGGGTATACCCGGCAATTCTATACCGCCCAAGCCGTTGGAGAGGAGGTACCTGTGCCCATCCCAGTAGGCTGATAGTCTCACTCTAGCCCGTGCCTGGCCCAAGTAGCCGTATATAGCTTCTACAGTGTTATTTCTAACTCTCGCGGCCCGGGTCACTATCACTGATGAGAACGGGGGAAGCTCGCCTGCCACGCGGTCGGCTACGTCTGAGTCCTCCCTGCCTAGAAGTATAAACGTGAAGGGCTCTAGTGAGTCCAGTATGGCATCAACTAACTTGTCTCCACGGGCCCCCTGCAGGGTCTCCACTCTAACGTCCCAGCCTGGCATGAATATCCTCAATGCCGCCTCTACTGCCCTTGCGTCTCGCCTGCTCCTAACAAGGACCCTGAACACTCCCAGTGGCCCCTTGAGGCTCTTAGTGGGTGTTTGAAGCCTAAATACGGCAGTCGGGAGCCCGGGATTAGACGGCTGGAGGATTAATCCTTAGGCGAAGACCTAATCTATTCCCCTAGTCCCACCACATTATTCTTCATGTATGGAAATATTACTACACGTGTTCTTAGATTAACTAATATCAGAATATATTCCCTAGTTTCCTAATAGTGCAAGGCGAAACATTTTTAATTATGGGAGACGCGGAGGCCGGCAGGTTTAGGGTACACACCCGGAGAGGGGTGTGAGTGGTGGCTGACACGAAGCTTGCCATTAGCGTAATAGTCATTGCAATCATAGTAATAGGGGCAGCTTACTTCCTAGCGAGAGGAGGCGGAGGCGCCGCTGAGACTACAAGCCCAACCCCTACCACTTCTGCACCACAGACAACTACTGCACCAGCGGCTACTACCACTTCTGCACCGGCACAGACAACTACTCAACAGCAGGTGACCGTGATCAAGATTGGTGCCCTCTTGCCCTTGACCGGCGATCTTGCAACCTTCGGCAAGGCTAACAAGGAAGCGGTACTCCTTGCAGCCGAGGATGTTAACAAGTACTTGGAGCAGAAGGGTGCTAACTGGAGGATAGAGGTCCAAGTAGTCGACACAGCCACTGATCCAGCTACCGCTAAGGACAGGTTCGACGCCTTATACCAGCAGGGTGTAAAATTCTTCATCGGCCCCATGAGCAGCGCCGAGCTTAGCCAGATCGTCAACCTCATACAGCAGGGCTACAAGGCCGTAGTGATAAGCCAGTCAAGCACTGCTCCAAGCCTTGCACTTAAGGACACGGTCTTCAGGTTCCCACCGCCTGACGAGTTCCAGGGCAAGGTACTCGCAAAGCTCTATGAGGCTGATGGAGTCACCCACGTGATTATAGTGTACAGGAACGATGACTGGGGCAGCGGGCTTGCAGGCTTTGTAGAGCAGTACTTCACCGAGGCCGGCGGCACCGTGGCAGATAAGATACCATACGATCCCCAGGCCGCGAACTTCGCCAACGTAGTTGAGCAGATAAAGAACGACGTCGAGAACCTGCTCAATCAGGGGGTCCCAGCTGAGAAGATAGGTGTCGAGCTAATAGCATTCGAGGAGGCGGCCAACATACTGGAGCTAGCCAACAACTATGATGTGCTGAAGCAAGTTAAGTGGTATGGGAGCGACGGTACTGCACTCAGCCAGACAGTAATACAGAGCCCCGGCGCCGCGGAGTTCGCCGCCACGGTTAAGTGGAAGAATACCATCACCTTCTCTGTGACCGACAAGACTGGCGAGGTGTTCTGTAAACTCAAGGAGAGAGTCGGCTACACTCCCGACCCCTACAGCCTCATAGCCTACGACGCAGTGTGGGTACTAGCCCTTGCTATCGAGAAGGCGGGAGGCCCCGGTGCTAGCGTCGACGCGGTAGCCCAGGCTGTACCACAGGTACTACAAGAGTACGTAGGCGTCTCCGGCAAGATTGTGCTTAACCAGTTCGGCGACAGGGCAGGCTCAGACTATGGAATATTCGAGGTAGTGAAGACCGCCGGCGGGTACGAGTGGAAGCTAACTGAGATCTACAGGTTCGAGACGGACGCTATAGAGCCCGTGCAGGGCAACCCGCTTTCGTGCGGATAGCTCTCCTTGAGGTGGACTTTCAATTCCTCCCACCCCATTTTTAACCTCGCCCCCTGTGGAGGGTTCTGTTTACCTGAGTAGGGGTGAGTGAATAGGTAACATTTGGCGTGGAGGGGTGGAGTTTGGGTGAATGTTATACTTGAGACAAGGGGGCTCGTAAAGAAGTTCGGTGAGCTCAGGGCACTGGACGGGGTCGACATAAGAGTTCCCCGCGGCAAGATCACACTATTAATAGGCCCCAATGGGAGTGGCAAAACTACATTAATTAACGTAGTTAGTGGAGTATACAAGGCCGACGCCGGCAAGATAATACTCGACGGCGAGGATATCACCGAGCTCCCGCCCTACGAGAGATTCAAGAGAGGACTCGTCAGGTCATTCCAGGTGCCAAGACTATTCGCGGGCTTGGCTGTTGTCGAGAATACGGCATTTGCGAGATACGGGAACCCTGGCGAGGGGGTTATCAGTGGCCTCTTCAGGAGACTGTGGAGGCCTTTCGAAGAAGAGACCGTCAGGCGTGCCGTGAGAATGCTTTCCTTCACCCGCATCAGGCACCTATGGGACCGCAGGCCTGGGGAGCTGAGCGGCGGCCAGATGAAGCTACTCGAGATAGCCAGGGTGCTTATGCCGGACAACCCAAAGGTCATACTGATGGACGAGCCGACGGCGGGCGTTAACCCAACGCTTGCCCACGAAATATTCAAGTTCATAAGGAATATGAGGGATGAGTATGACCTGACCTTTCTCATAATAGAGCATAGGCTAGACATTGCAGTGGACTACGCTGACTATGCCTATGCCATGGCCTTCGGGAAGGTAATAGCGGAAGGTGATCCCCGCGATGTACTGGAGCACCCCAAGGTTATTGAGAGCTACCTTGGGGGGTGAGGTAAGTGGCGGGTGTTACACTAAGAACCCAGGCCCTGAACGCTGGGTATGGACGCTTCCACATAATATTTGATATAGACCTGGAAGTTAGGAGGGGAGAGATCCTAGTCATAGTCGGGCCCAACGGCAGTGGAAAGAGTACACTACTTAAGACTCTCTTCGGCCTCACTAAGGTTTACTCTGGCAGGGTCGAGTTTGAGGGGAACGACATCACCAAGCTTCCTCCACACGCTAGGGCAAGACTTGGGATAGCGTATCTACCCCAGACGAATAACATCTTCGCGGAGCTGACCGTACGCGAGAACCTTAAGATGGCCGGGTACAAGCTGAGGCCGGAGATTGTTGAGGAGAGGACCAGGGAGGTCCTAGAGCTATTCCCCTTTCTGAAGGAGAAGCTCAACTCGAAGGCTAAGACTCTGAGTGGCGGGCAGAGGCAGCTTCTAGCAATGGCCATGGCCTTGATCAGGAGGCCCAGGCTCCTAATGTTTGACGAGCCCACAGCAGGCCTGGCACCCAAGGCTGCCAAAGAGGTAGTTGACAGGATTCTCTGGCTGAGGGATGAGCTGGGTAAGACCGTGATCTGGGTGGAGCAGAACGCTAAGCTAGCCTTGGAGAAGGGGGACAGCGCTGTTCTCATGGTCTCAGGCCGGGTAGCATACGCTGGCCCCGCCAGCGATCTCCTAGCAGACAAGGATCTCGGCAAGAGGTATTTGGGGCTCAAGGGGTGAGAGCCATGGCCATCCTTCCAGGGTTCACATACACCCTCAACAGTATTGCATACGCAGCGGCGATAGGACTCCTAAGCATGGGACTCACCCTGACGTACATGACAACGAGGGTTCCCAACTTCGCCCACGCCACGATAGGCATGATAGGATCGGTGGTCATGCTATTCCTGATCGACAGAGTGTTCTACGATAACCCGGGCTGGACGCTATTCCTGGCAGGACCGCTACTGGGGGGCCTCGCGGCTGCCGCTTTCAGCGTGTTCATGTACGTGGCCATATTGAGGCCCTTAGCCAATAGAGGGAACACCATTATAGGCCTCATGATAGCAACCCTTGCAGTCGACATAATACTCCTAAACATACTCACGCTCATATTAAACGAGGTTCCAGGCAAGAATATACCAAAACTGATAGGTGCCCCCATAATCGGCTTCCAGCCCAAGATAAAAATCGGCAACTGGGTAATCGACTCATACACAATCGTGCTACCGCTGGCCGCCGCAGTCCTCGCAGTAGCCTTCCACCTATTCCTCACACGGACGAGCTTCGGCGTAGCCATGAGAGCCACTATAGAGAACCCTGACCTCGCCAGCGCCATGGGAGTCAATGTTAGCCTAGTCTACACTGTCTCATGGGCCGTCAGCGGGTTCCTGGCCGGAGTCGCCGGAGCACTCATGGCGTTCGCATTCAAGGGCGTGGACCCCGCCGTCTCGGCGCTAATCATAGTCACGGTATTCGCTGGGAGCATAGTCGGCGGCCTAGCCAGCGTTTACTGGGGCCTCCTAGGCGGCTTCATAGTAGGCCTTGCGGAGAAGATAGGGACCACTATGATAAACAACATCTACAAGGCACTATTCGTGGCGCACCTAGGCTTCCCCAACATCTCACTAGTGAATTACGAGAAAGTCATGAGTCTAGGCTTAGTCGTACTGGTCCTCCTCTACGCTCCGAGGGGGCTCGCTGGCGTCGACTGGGGCAGGCTCGCCTCTAGGCTAGGCTTGAGGAGGGGGTGACATGGGTTGGTGGACTGGTGGATATTCAGCGACTCATTCCTCGTCACACTCCTGGTATACGTGACTGTGGCTCTCAGCCTAAACCTCGAGGCAGGGTTCACCGGGATCCCCAACTTCGGAAAGCACCTATTCGTATTCCTCGGAGCCTTCGCCGCACAGGGGATAGGGGTTAGGATAGCCGCCTGGGTGTACGAAAAGCTTAGACCCGAGGAAGCCGCTCAGGCCCTCACGGACGTTTCCAGGCTCGTGCCGGGCGCCTCAAAGTGGACTAGCCTAGTCCAAGCTGCGGCCGACACCGACGCCAACAGGATAATTGTTAACAGCTACCTGAAACCCTTCATAACCAGCAACCTGGCCGTGGAGGTGCTCCTGGCGGTAGTCATTCTAGCCGTAACCGTGGCCCTCGCGATGCTATTCGGTCTCATAGCCAGCTACGCTGCACTTAGGCTTAGAGAGGACTACCTAGCTATACTCCTCCTCTCCTTCGGGGAGCTCATGGTCATGGTCATCTTCTACCAGACCGAGAGCCTTAGCGGCGGCAACAAGGGCCTCTGGGCTATCACCTTCACGAGGGAGCCGATTAGGTTCGCCTTGATAGGGAGCGCCATCCTCGCTGTTATAGCGTTCCTCTACGCCGAGAGGATAGCGAATAGCCCCATGGGCAGGACCATGAGGGCTGTTAGGGACGACGAGGTGGCTGCCAGTGTATTCGGCAGAGATATAGCGTTGATCAGACTCAAGGTCATCATGGCTGCTTCTGTCCTCGCAGCACTCGCGGGCTTCTTCTATACTGAGAGCAACGCCTCAGCTACTGCCAGGACGTTCAACAGGGTCATATGGACATTCCTACCTTGGGCCATGATAATCCTGGGCGGCATGGCCAATAATAAGGGAGCGATAGTGGGTGCCGTAGCATTCCTCATAGGAAAGAGGCTGTTCGAGTACTACCAGGAACCTATAGGGCAAGCCCTCCACATACAAGCTGAGCTGGTGGGCAGCCTGCTCCCCAACATACTCATCGGAGTGTTCATACTAGTTATCCTCTACCTAAGGCCTCAGGGCATTCTACCGGAGAGCATCAGCAAGACGGTTGACTTCCGCAGGTTACTCGAGGAGGAGGCCCGGAGGGAGAGGTGAACGCGTTGGCTAGGGGTAGCTTGAAGGATGCCACCATCTCGGTGATAGGAGCCGGGAGGATAGGCCAGGCGATAATCAGGGCCGCTGGCAGGTGCGTGTCGAGGGTGATAGCCACTGGCAGGAGGCAGGAGACGCTAGAGGCCGCCAGGGCCCTCGGCGCTGAGGCCACGAGGGATAACGCTTACGCGGCCAGGCAGGCCGACCTCATAGTCATCAGCGTGAAGCCCCACCATTTCCCCGTCGTAGCCCCCGAGATCCGGGAAGCGGTTGAGGGCAGAGTTGTGGTCTCGATAGTCGCGGGGGTCAAGCTCTCCACGCTTAGGCTCGCATTCCCAGGGGCCGAGGTCTACAGAGCGATGCCCAACATAAACGCCCTCATAGCGAGGAGCACTACTGCCCTCGCGACTGAGAATAACAGCAGGAGACCCAACTCGGGCCTCGTGGAGGACCTCTTCAAGTGCCTGGGAAGCGTCTACTGGATCCCGGAGGAGTGGATGGACGCCTGGACGGCGCTTGTCGGCAGCAGCCCAGCTTTCATAGCCGAGATAGTCGACGCCCTGGTACTCGGCGCCGTAATGGTTGGGATGCCGCGGGAGCTAGCCTACAAGGCCCTCCTAGACGCCCTTAAAGCCACCGCCGAGCACCTAGAGAAGAGCCCAGCGCACCCCCTTCAGCTCAGGGACGAAGTCACGACACCCGCCGGGACCACTATATACGGCCTCATGAAGCTGGAGTCCGAGGGCGTCAAAGCAGGCCTCATGAAGGTAATCGAGGCATCCACACGCAGGGGATCCCAG
>JALURD010000246.1 GCA_027057815.1 Acidilobaceae archaeon
CTCTTCCACTGAAACACCTTCTCGCCTGAGGACCTCCATTAAGTGTTCGCGTCCCTTTCTTAGACCCTTCTCTTCATCATAGCATAGTACTGCGTCGAAGAGCAGTGTTAAATGCCTGTTGACTTCAATAACTCTACATTCGTTATTAGTAGATAAATAGACCTTCAATCCAGCATCGCGTAGTCTCTTGATTCTCTCCGCAACTAGAGGATTTAACTTGAGATTAGCCAGTAAAGGCTTCTTGAGCTCCTCAAACTTCCTCGCGTAAACTTCAATCTCCTTGACTCCAAGGAGCGTAAGCTGGTCGCGGAAAGACCTACCAGCAGTCTCCATATATAGACGCTTGGCTTCCTCCAAGCTAATGCCCAATGCTTGGGCAATGAGTGGTGCAGCTAGTCTGGCGTATTCTTTCATAGTGTCAACAACTGTCCCGTCAAAGTCTAATAGCACTACTTTAACGCAGCCCTGCAACATAAAACACCTACAAGCTCCCAGCTCCGGGTCCCCTATGCTTTTTGAACGAATTTAAGGAGGCTGAGATGGCCAGTGCCCGTTGGGGTGCGGTGAATGCCCAAGGTGAGGACCTGTACATTCTGCGGAGGCCAGATAGAGCCCGGCACGGGGCTAATGTACGTCACAAAGCGCGGGGAAATCTACTGGTTCTGCTCCAGCAAATGCTTCAAGAACTACGTTAAGCTACGCCGAAATCCAGCTAAGCTAACATGGGTTAGGAAAAAGCGGGAGGCAAGAATTTAGAGGGGAATCCAAGGCCTTCTCGTTCCTGGGTGACTTGTCATGGCCGTAGAAAGGACTCTAGTACTGGTTAAGCCCGACGGGGTTAGGAGGGGCCTAATTGGTGAAATTATATCTAGGTTTGAAAGAAAGGGACTGAAGATTAAGGCGTTGAAAATGCTTTGGATGACGAGAGAACAGGCTGAAGAGTTCTATAAGGTCCACAAAGGCAAACCTTTCTTCGAGGAACTAATTGAATTCATCACTAGCGGCCCCATAGTAGCTATGGTTTTGGAGGGTGATTCAGCGATCTCTGTCGTAAGACTCATGATAGGAGCTACCGATGGAAGAAAGGCCGCGCCTGGCACTATTAGGGGCGACTTCGCCTTATCTATAGGAGAGAACGTAGTGCATGCCAGCGACTCTCCAGAAAGCTTTGAGCACGAATTCCGCGTCATCTTCAGTGAAGATGAGGTTGTCGGAGACTATTAGCTCCCTCTAGACAGTTTCTTGAGCCTAACTATTACCGGAAGATAGCTTCTATCCCCAAGCTTCTTCTTGATCTCTGCTATCTCCTTCAACACGCTAATCTCATCATCGCTAACGTACTGCCTCAACTCTGTTAGAAGCTTGAGAGCGTGCGACGCAGGAACATTAGTATACACTATGTCCCCCTCATCGATTTGCCGGCCTATCATAACCCTCCCCTGGATTGATATCGCTACAGCCATGCCGGCTCTCGCTTCGGGCAGGCTCCTATCACGGTCTTTGATGGCCATTATCCTGCCCAGCTCTCTGCCTTCCTCATTCATGACCGGATAGCCGGGCCTAACCACTCCTCCCAGGACCTCGACGCCGACTATAGCTGGGTCGCTTCTACGGAAGACATAGCCTGGCAGGATCCTAAACTTGCCAGGCCTAACCAGCTCCTCCAGCTGCCTCCTCTTTTCGGCCTCCTTCTCCTTCTTGACCCACTCCTCGTATTCCTCTATGAGCCTGTAGATGACCTTCTCCTCGAAAATGGGGATATTGGCTCTAGCGGCCTCTTCTCTTGCCTCGGGCAACACTTTAACGTTGAACGCTAGGACTACACCCAAGTACTTATCATGAGCCCTCGTCACTTCAGCGTCTATTACGTCAGTTTTAGTTACAGGGCCTATATCGGCTATCCTGACGGGGATCCCCCTCCTCTTCAATGCCTCCACAAGGGCCTCCAGGGTCCCTAAGGTGTCAGCCTTCACCACCACGCCGACGTTGTCCGTCCTTACTCGCAGCTCCTCTAACTCCTTCCTGACCGCCTTAACGAGCTTCTCCATGTCTTCATCCTTTTCGGCGACAAATATTGGGGAGCCCGCTATCACGTCCTCTAGGTCGGGTGCGGCTATCCTCACGCCAGCAGCTGCGTGAACCTCCCCTACGTGGACAAACTTGGCCTCCTTGCTCCTAATCTCTTGCAAGGGTTTAGGCATTAGGAGAGCTCTCACCGTAGTCACTATGGGACCGTTTTTGCCGCCAACAACTATCTTGTCGCCAACCCGGATCACACCGTCATATATTACTACGTCTATCGTAGTCCCCAGGCCCGGCTGCTCCTTCACCTCAAGCACAACGCCCTTCGCGGGCCCTTCAGCGTATCTCAGCCTACCCCTAAGATATTGCTGCGTAAGCCCTGCCAGGACCGCTAGGAGTTCGGGGATCCCTTCCCCGGTCTTCGCTGAAACCGGCA
>JALURD010000247.1 GCA_027057815.1 Acidilobaceae archaeon
TCGTGGTTGGTGTTATAGAGGTTAGGCCTATAGGGGTTGTCGTGGAGGGCTTGCCCAGGCCGGGGGAGGGGCCTAGGCCTCCTACGAGGCTGGCCGTTGAGGGCGTTATAAGGGTCTACGACGAGTACGCTGAGGGTCTACGCGGGCTTGAGGAGTACTCCCACGCCATTATTTTGTACTGGATGCATGAGGCCCGGGGTGTTAGGCTGAGGCTGCGCCCCTGGGGCGACGAGAGCCTCCCGGAGGTCGGGGTTTTCGCTACCCGGTTCCCCTCAAGGCCTAACCCTATAGGGTTGAGCGTGGTCGAGATCCTCTCCGTCGACCCGCCCCTGCTCAGGGTTAAAGGCCTGGACGCCTGGCCGGGATCCCCTGTTCTCGACATTAAGCCCTACGATTACTACGACATAGTCAGGAAGCCGAGGGTCCCTGAGTGGTTCGAGGAGCGCTGGCGGGAGTGGAGGGCTAGGAAGAGGTACGACGAAGTCGCTCCATGGATGGGGCCATGCGAATGCTAGGCATGCGAATAGCTCCGAGGGGCCCTTGCGCGGCTGGATGCCAGCGTGTTAGTAGAACAGCCTAGACTTGGAGGACACGCCGGCTTGTTGGGTGGCTTAACAGTTAATTACGTCCACTGCGCTGTGTCGGTGTGTAGATCCTTAAATCCGATATTCTCGTGTAGTGCCTTCTCTCTAGGGTTACCAGCTCCGCCTGAAGCGTGAGCGCTGTGGCCGCTATTAATACGTCGGAGAATGGTATGGCTTGCCCTTTCTTGTGGAGGCTGACATCGATTTCAAGCGCTTTAACTAGTATCTCCTGCGTGACGCCTACTACGCGCCCCAGCTTCTCCACGGCGGCCTTCCTCTCCTCAATATTCCTGCCTAGGTACTTGTGGCCGTAGAGGTACTCGTAGAGCACTATCCAGGGTATATATAGGGCGCTATACCTGCCAAGGATCCCCTCAAGGATTTCGACATTGCCCCTGTCGAAGAGCTCTATCAGCACGCTCGTGTCTAGAACACCCCTCAATGGGTCACCACCACCTGCGCCCCCTCAAACCCTTAACTATCCTGACGACTTCCTCGACCTCCTCTTCGCTGAGCTTGAGTTCGCTGCATAGCTTCCTGAGCTCCTCCACACGGTACCTCTTGTAGGCCTCGATGAGCATGTCAACTAGCTCGCTATACCCTACGCCTAGGGCCTCCTTCAGCTGCCTGAGCTTTCTGTAAACATCCTCGGATAGCGCTATTGTCCTAGCCAAGAGGCCGCACCCAGGCCTTAATCAGCCATATAAGGCATATAATGTTTATAAGTATACTAGGCTTAAGCCGCTTATTCAGACCATTACATAGTCGAGCAACCCACTTCGAGGGTGCGGAGTATGGGAAACTCCGGGGATCTCATGGAGAGGGTGTACAGGGTCTTCCCGTGGCGGGAGGATCCCGAGTCGTTTAAGCGTAGGGTGGAGGAGGGCGTGGGGCTCTTCGAGTCCCTCCTGGGCCATGAGTGGCTCCAGCGCCTCACCCGAAAGGGTAGGGTCAGGGTACTAGATGTCATGGGAGGCACGGGCGTTGGAGGGGTCTCCCTGGCACTAGCCCTCGGGAAGCGTGGTGTCGAGGCGGAGGTTACTGTTCTCGATGTAAGGGAGTCCGCGCTTGCTAAGGCTAGGGAGTACTCGAGGGAGGTCCTGGGCGCCGAGGTCTCCACAGTCAGGGCTAGGGTTGAGGACCTTCCAGGCGTGGTGGAATGCCCATTCGACGTTATACTCATGTACGGCCTCAGCGCCCCCCACCTTGACCCGTACCAATTCGTCAGGGCAGCGGCTGGCATGGCCGCCTGCCTCTCCCGTGACGGTGTGGCAGTCCTGGATGAAGGGGACAGGGTATACGGTATATTCTACCTTATGGGGTACAAGCACGTGCTGCCAGAGGAGGCCAGCGAGGAGAGGCTAGTCGTGGGCTACCACGCCGGCTATGACCCCTACAGGGGAGTCTTCAAGAGGCTGCTCGTCGACCACTTCTCCGGAGAGAGGGTCCTAGCGGACATGAGGCTCTGGGACATAGCCGGGCTCGCGGGGATCCTCTGGGCCTTCTTCGGTGACGTGGACTTCCACCCCCTCGGGAGGCCCACAAGGGGCTTCATACTAGCCAGGAACCCCCGCCCCGTGGATCCGGGCGCCTACTCTAAGCCGCCAAGGATAGCGTTGAAACCAGCTAGCTGGTAGTAGGGTGAGGCCCGCCTTATTTACCCTACTCTCTAGCACGTAACTCTTTGAGGGTCCACGTTGGCGATGGGTGAGATGCGGCTCACTAGGGATAAGGTGCTAGCGGTCCTCAATGCCTTGGAGTGGCGGGACTTGGGGGTGGAGTGGGTTGTACTCTATGGTAGCCTGGCCCGCCGGGGCGTGGGCGGAGACGTGGATTTACTCG
>JALURD010000248.1 GCA_027057815.1 Acidilobaceae archaeon
TAAGCGGGTGTGGAGCGTGGACACACGCCTAGTCGCTGCTATCGTAGTCGTGGCGATCATCATTGTCGGCCTGGCCTTCATGCTCGGAGGCGGTGGGGGCGCTCAAGAGACCACAACCCCCACCCCGACTATAACGCCGACCACTACGTCCTCTCCCACTACAACGGCGCCGCCCTCCACAACGTCGCCGACCACCCAGCCTACCACGACCCAGACAACGCCAACCACTACTATGACTACACCCCCGACCACGACTCCCACTGAGACCACGTCGCCCAAGGAGGGGATAACGCTCTACGTCCTCACCAGGCACCCTGGAGACATAGTCCTCAAGGCTAAGGAGGAGTTCTTGAAGAGCGACGTGGCCAAGAAGTACGGTATAACCAAGATAGTCTTCATACAGATTGACCCCGCCAGCTGGGTTCCGATAATCAAGAACAGGGCTGGGACTGATCAGGCCATAGACGTCGCCTGGGGCGGCGGGCCAACCCTATTCGACGAGCTATACCTAGCAGGCCTCCTAGCCCCCCTCGATGGGATGGATGACGTGCTCTCCCAGATACCAGACACCTTCGCAGGCAGCCCCATGAAGAGGATCGGGGAGGACGGCAAGGTCTACTGGGTCGCCGCCGCCCTCTCCAGCTTCGGCTTCACCGTTAACCACGACATGCTCCAACTCTACGGGCTCCCCGTGCCTAAGAGCTGGAAGGACCTAGCGAGCCCCGAGTTCGGGAGACCGTTGATAGACTTCGGCCAGCCCGCCGTCGGAGTAGCCGACCCAACCGCGTCGACGAGCAACACCAGGATGTACGAGATTATACTCGAGAGGTTCGGCTGGGAGGAGGGCTGGAAGATACTCACCGGCATGGCAGCCAACAGCATAATCTACCCCGGCAGCGGCGACGTCAGGGACGCTGTGATCAGGGGCGACATAGCCGTAGGGATAACAATAGACTTCTACGGCTACACCGCCCAGCTACAGAACCCCGCATGCGAGTACATACTCCCCGAGGGCGAGAGCATAGTCAACGGCGACCCCATCGCCCTAGTGGCGACCAGCAGGCACCCCGAGGCCGCAAAAGCCTTCATAGCCTGGGTCCTCACCGAAGGCCAGAAGATATGGCTCGACCCCGAGATCAACAGGATACCCATAAACCCGAAGGTATTCGACACGCCGGAGGGCCAGAAGAGGCAGGACCTCAAGCAGGTCTACGAGAAGCTAAGCCAGGCAACCGTGTTCCAGTTCAACGACACCCTGGCCCTCCAGTTCGAGGAGGCCATGAGGAGGTACTTCAAGGCCGTGCTCATCAACCAGCACGCCAAGCTAGTCCAGGTATGGACCACCCTACTCAACCTCTACTACTCCGGCGCCATAACAGAGGAGCAGTTCAACCAGTACTGGTCAAAGCTAGCCGCACCCCTCACCTACAAGGACCCAGTCACCGGTGAGATGAGAACGTTCACCCTAGACGACGCCATCAGGGTGACCAAGCTGTTCAGGGAGAACAGGCAGCTAATGAGCCAATACGAGAACGCCTGGAGCCAGGCCGCGGAGCAGAGGTTCGACCAAATACTCCAGGAGCTCCAACAGCTAGGCTAGCAATCCAACCCTTAAACCACTCCCCCTCAACCCAAGCCTTTTCCCCCAATATAACCTGGCCAAGCCTAGCTTAGAAGTAACACCGGCCTCCCCCTCAGAGTCAGGATGCTTCATCACTTGGCACGCGGGCCGGGCTTTCCGGGTATTCCCGCCCCACGCCTCACACTGCTGCCCATGATTCTTGGGTCACCGCTGCTGGGACTGTTGTGGGAGGGCCTCCTCCTCGACTTAATAATAGCCTTCCCTGCCCCGGGGGTAGAGTTGGGGCGCGGGCTGTGGCTGGCCGCCTGTCTAGGCTGAGCTATCACTTGGACTCTGCGCTCGCCACGATGCTACTTATATCGGTGCTGACCTTCACATTCTTCCTGCTGGTCCCCCTGGCCTCGGTGATATTCGAGCCCCTCACTGGGACGGAGTACACGTTCTTCGACCTTTTCCGCGACCCGGCTATGGTTAGGCTTGAGAATGTGGAGCCGAGCCCCCTCTTCATTAGGGAGACTCCTCAGTTCACGGTTGTAAACATTAAGGGGCCGAGGTATGGAGTCATCATTAACAGCCTCGTGATAGCCACCGTTGTTACGGCTCTCACCACGATCATAGGGATCATAGTGGCCTTCGCGCTGGCCCGCTACGACTTCAGGGGTAAGACCTTCTTCAGGATAATGGCGGTTGTGCCAATGCTCTACACGCCCTTCATCAACGCTTACATTGTGAGCAAGCTTTTCAGGCTCAACGGCCTGGTCAACTACGTCTTGAACGAGCTGGGCTTCAACGTCAAGTTCAACGTTGGGGGCATGGCCGGGGTGATCCTGGCCCAGACGATG
>JALURD010000249.1 GCA_027057815.1 Acidilobaceae archaeon
GGTTGAAGCCTATCCTGCGTGCAGCGTTGAGCAACGCTGTTGCAAGGGTCCAGGCTCTCTTCCCCCACACTACTACTGCGTCGGCGTCTCTCCAAGACCTTAGGAGTGACTCTAAGGCGCCTAAGGACCTGGGGTAGTCTAGAATAACCTCTTCAAGCGTTTCGTCAAAGTATATGAGTGCATGGAGCCTGGCCATTCAGCACTTTACCCTAGATTGGGCTACTCACGACTTGAGACTTTAATTAATAAGGGTTCTTTTGATTTATTCAAAAAGAAGGTCTTACATATATTCTCAAGTGTAAAAATAAATTATTGTGGCCCTAGGTGATCACGTCTTGAAGATAACTAGAAGGGGCTTCATAAAGCTAGCGTCGCTTACAGCGGCTGCAGCATCATTCCCGTTAGGAGACGTCATTTTAGAGCGTCCGGGTACAAGCCAGGCTGTCAAGAGACTGCAGGCACCTGCTCGGGCGAAGGTCAGGATTGCGAGGACTGCTTGCTTTATATGCGGCCAGAAGTGCCCGATCACCATCGAAGTCGAGGAGCGTGGAGGAGTAGAATACGTTAGGAGGGTTAAGTTTAACTACATCGAGGACTCAGTTGAAGAGTACGCTGCCTGTGGGAGGCCGCAGGTCATCTTCGAGGCCAGATTCCTACATCAGAGGATCAAAAGGCCCCTAAAAAGAGTCGGGGAGCGGGGCTCCGGCGAATTCGAGGAGATAACATGGGAGGAGGCACTCGACATTATAGCCAGAAAACTTAGGGAGTATGAGCCAGACGAGATAATTGTGTTTGCACATCAAGGTTGTGAGACGGGTCTCGTGACAAGCTTCCTTAAGAACGTAGTCGGGATACCCAACGTTACCAAGCACTGTGATACATGCCACACCGGCCTCGATTACGCTGGCTGGTGGGTTTTCGGTAAGATCCAAGGACCCGGAGCTTACAGGCCCGACTATCTCAACGCGAGGCTAGTCGTCTTCATGGGAAGGAACCCTGTGGAGGGCATAGTTTCGTCGCCATGGACGAAGCTATTCTCCGAAGGCAGGAGGCGCGGAATGAGGATAATAGCATTCGACGTCAGAGAGTCCAAGCTAACCCGGCTGGCAGACAGGTACTTCATAGTATCCCCTGGAACCGATTTGGCTATCTCATTAGCAATACTTCATACTATAATAAAGGAGAAGCTCTACAACGAAGACTACCTAAGAGCATACACCAACGCATCCATGCTCATCTACATCGACACACTTGAACCCGTAGGCCTCGTGGACCACCCAAGCTGGAGCGGAAAGAAAGACTACATGGTACTAGATGAAGCGGACGGTAAGGTTAAGCCGAAGACTCAGGCGTCGAAGCCCGCGCTCAGGGCATCGATAGAGATTAACGGTAGGAAAGCTGTTACGGCGCTAGACCTCGTCTGGGAGGCCGTAAAAGATTACACTCCAGAATGGGCCGAGAAAGTCACTGGAGTAAACGCCAGCGATATAAGATGGGTTGCACGCCAACTCGCTGAGAACGCGCCGAGAGCCTTCATCGATCCAGGCTATAAAGGTACCAGGTATAGAAATGAGGGGATGATGTTCAGAGTTAACTTCCTCATAAATGCGCTTATAGGTTCAATAGGCGCTAAAGGCGGTATAGCCTGGCCAAAGAAAGTGAAGACTAAGAGTCCACTCAGTATACTAGGAATAAAGGGTGAAGGGCCAAAGGGAGACCCTCTCTACAAGTACTGGGAAGAGCAGGGCGTTACATTCATCAACCACAAGTGCTTCAGCCAGCTCGCAATAAAGTCCATACTCGAGGAGAAACCCAAGAAGATCCGGATGGTGCTCGTATTCAATGAGAATATAGTGGCTCATATACAGGGCTCGAAGGCTGTCATAGACGCTCTTAAAAAGGTCGACTTTGTGGTGGTTGCAGACACTACATTCAACGAGACAGTCATGTACGCTGATATAG
The DNA here is from genome assembly GCA_027057815.1 of Acidilobaceae archaeon. Classification (GTDB taxonomy): domain Archaea; phylum Thermoproteota; class Thermoprotei_A; order Sulfolobales; family Acidilobaceae; genus JALURD01. Next base: position 1,963 of record JALURD010000249.1, read on the forward strand.
TCTTACCACTCACAATGTTCTTCGAGCAATCCTCGCCATCGCTGTTCTCGCCTTCAAAGACCGGCAGGGGCCAGTTGACGGTCATAGAGAAGGCCCTCAATCCCCCTGAAGGTGTGGACGCGAAGCCTGGATGGTGGATAGTGAAAGAGCTAGGCAAAAGGCTAGACCTAGACAACGCCGACAAGTACGAGAAACTAGCCGACCACGAATACATTTGGATGAAGCAGGCTGAAGCGCTAGGCTTAGACTATGCAGAGCTAGCAGAGCGGGGCGTCGCCACACTCTACGGCGAGCCCATCTACCACCCGCTCAAGGGTAAGTACCTCCCAACGGCGTCAGGCGAAATAGAGATAGTCAGCATTAAAGGGCTTGAAGCCTACAGGGACCACGCATGGAAGCAGAGCCACTACAACCCCCTCCCGGTATGGATCCCACCCCTGTGGATGGAGAGAAGGGGAC
>JALURD010000250.1 GCA_027057815.1 Acidilobaceae archaeon
TTCTTATACCCAGCATCCTAGTAGCCTCTATCACCTTGGAGGCTATCTCCTCTACGACGGCTTCCAGCCATTTCTCGCCCTTCTCCCTCGAGGCTAGGCGGGCGTCGCCCGTGAGCGCTTTCGAGTATACCTTCTCCTCGAAGCCGCGGTGGTATATTCGTAGGGGGAGGCGTGGGGCCTCAGCTTCGCTGGCAGCCTCCATGTCGACTAGGTCTTCAGCTATTACTAGCATTGCGCTCGTCTCATCCTCGCCTCCATGCCCGGGCTTGGTGAAGAGCCTAGACCTCTCCTTTACCGCCACGTCTCTCCACCAGTCCACCACGGCGACAGCCAAGCCCGTCTCACCCGTAACTTTCCTAGCGGCGTAGTGCAGAGCCTGTGTGTTGCCGCCGTGACCGTTCACCACGACTACAAGTTTAGCTCCATTTCTCCATGCCTCCCTAAGGATCTCGGAGACGTAAGCGGCTAGCGCCTCTTGGCTGACGTCGAATGTTCCCCTGTGCCCCCTCATAGCCATAGAGGACCCATACCATACTGGCGGAAGAACCAAGCCTCCAACCCTCTCGGCGACTCTTTCGGCAATATACAATGCCGTCATTGCATCTGTGCCTAGGGGCAAGTGGTCGCCGTGCCTCTCCACGGCCCCAACGGGTAGGAGCATAATGCTGAAGTCGGCTCTGTCGGCCTCGCGTCCAGTGAGCTCCCAGAACTTAACCCTCACCACGGCGGTCCCTCCGGGGTTAACCTGCAGTAGGCCAGGCTATACCATTAAATTTATGGGAATAATGATGGGTCATTAGGGGATCCCCGGTGTCCTCGCCCCCTCCTCCCTTAATGGGGCGAAGGCACGGCTATGCTCCCCTACTCCTCCTAAGCCAAGTAAGACTTCCCTGCCAGAGGGAAGCCGCTGCGGCTGCAGCTGAGGATGCAGCCTCCACGCTGAGGACTTCTTACCTAGCATCGGCAGGGGTTGCCGTGGTCTTCCTAGCGGTAATGGTGTTGCTGGCGGGGGGAGCACTCCCCGGGCTGCCGGCAACGCCGGGGATCGGAGTCTTCATACTCTTCACCCTAGCCGTAGCTTTGGGTTTAGTAGCCAGCATAGTCTATGGAGTGGTGAGGACGCGCAGGCTGGCCAGGGAGCTCACAGAGCTGGCAGCAGCCCTTCGATCAGGGCTCCTAGCGAAGGAGGAGTACTGTGATAAGACGCTATACCAGGCACTCCTCACTTATCGAGCCCGTGAGCCTAAAGGCAAACTCTAGGGTAGTTAAGGTGCTTGGCGTTCAAGCACGTGCCCGCCGGCCTCCTGGATAGCTTAAGCGTAGTTATTATTGCATCGATTTAACCTTGTTAGGGCGCCCAAAGCCTCCTGGGATCCCTCTTGCCTGGGACTGTCAAGGTGTTTAGCGAGGCTTTGGGCAGGGAAATTGAGGTGCCTGAGAAGCCCGAGAGAATAGTGAGCCTCTCTCCGGCCCTGACTGAGATACTCTACAGGATAGGCTTATGGGACAGAGTCGTTGGGGTGAGCGTCTTCTGCAATAAGCCCCAAGAGGCTAGGGAGAAGCCGCGTGTCGGCAGCTACTATAAAGTAAACTACAGGCTTCTCGAGGACCTTAACCCCGATCTTGTGCTGACCACTACAGGCGCTCAGCGAAGGATTCTTGAAGAGCTGGCTGAGAAGGGGTTCACAGTGTACCCTGTACCCCTTCCCGTGAGCCTCTACGGAGTCATAGATGAAGTCGTGGTAGTGGGAATCGTGACGGGGGCAATCGGGGCCGCAAGGAGGCTGGCTGGGGAGCTGTCCGGGAGGCTCCCAAGGCTCAAGGGATCCCTCTCCGGGGTCAAAGTGTACTATGAGATAAACCTTGGGGGGCCCGTCTCCGCTGGGGGACACAGCTACATAGTGGACGCGCTCAACTACCTTGGGGCTAAGACCCCCTTCGACGACTACAGGCAGCCTTGGGTCATTAACCCAGACCCCAGGGTAGTTATGGAATTCGACCCCGACGTAATCATATATGAGTTCAACCCTGTCGAGGAGCCCAGCGTTGAGAAGGTTGTGGAGAGACTTAAGGAAAGAGGCCTGGGATCCCTACGTGCTGTCAGGGAGGGGAGGATCCTAGCCCTTCCCGGCGACAGCCTAGCCCATTATGGACCCTCACTCTTCGACGTCCTAGAGGAGATAGCTAAACAGGTGGCTGGCATCATGGCATAAGGCACCCGCCTGCGCATACAATGGTGCCGTAAGGCTGCGCTGCCTGCAGACTAGCGCGGCGACTATTAACCCCGCCCTGGGCGGCTCTGACTCTATGGGTGGTTGGAGATGCCGGAGAAGGTTGTTACCGTGCAGATAGAGGGTGGCAACGCTAGGCCTGGGCCCCCCCTGGGGCCTACACTCAGCGCTCTCGGCCTTAACGTTAAGCAGGTTGTCGACGAGATCAACAAGTTGACCGAGCCGTATAAGGGCATGACGGTGCCCGTGAAGATCTACGTTGACCCGAAGACAAAGAAGTACAGGATAGAGGTCGGGATCCCCACTACTACAGCCCTGCTGCTAAGGGCAGTCGGAGCCAAGGAGCCGAGCGGGGATCCCATGCACCAAAAGATAGGCGACCTACCATTCGAGAAGATAGTGGAGATAGCCCTGATGAAGAAGCCCCAGCTCCTAGCCAAGACCCTCAAGGCCGCGGTGAAGACGATCCTTGGCTCGGCTAGGAGCATTGGGATAACGGTGGACGGCAAGGACCCCAAAGAAGTCACAAGGCTCGTAGAGGAGGGACACTACGACGCCATACTAGCGAAGTACGAGAAGAAGTGGGAGGAGGAAGAGTAAAACCTTAAGCCGCCGCCTCCTCGAAGCCTTAATTAATCCCCACCAGGATCCTTAAGGCAAGCCCCGCTAACGGGGCAACACTCCATACCACTGCACCCCACCTGACGCTCCACCCTTTCAGGGCGGCGGCAGCCGAGGCGGGATAGGCGACGGCCACCGCGGCGAGCGCGTCCCAAGTTACACCCAATGGGGCCCGGTAAAGGGATCCCGGCAGGGCGGCGGCCATGACTGCTAGGGTGACCGCGGAGGAGGTGGCTGCGAGGGGATCCCGCCTGGGCAGGTTGGATACAAGGGCTAAGATGGGGAGTATGACGGTGAAGAGAGTGTAAGAGAGCCAGCCCCCCGCCAGGCGCACGGCGATCGCGGCCAAGGGAGATGAGTAGATAACATACCGGTCCACGTCGTCGAGCCTACATCGCGTACTACACGCGAGCAAGCCGGAGAGGTATATCAGCTTAAACGCTAGAGCCACGTAATCCAAGCTCGAAAAAGGCCTAGGAGGCCGGAAAGCCATGTAAACCTCATAAGCAAGCCAGACCCCAGCCAAGACCGCTATAGGCGTGCGCACCAGCCCTGACAAGCCAGCCACCAGAACGCACTCCAGGGCTTCGACAACGCTAGGCTTCGCCGTTATACATTATTACGGTTCCCGTTACCGCCGGAGCAGCATATCGTAGGATATGGTGAGCCGTATAGCTAGCAGCGTGGACGCTCCCCGCCTTTCTTGATGCAGCCTTGATGTAGCGTCGTCGCCGTTACATATCAGTTAGCCCATTAATATCGAGTTCCTCCGCGAGGTGCTGTGCCAGGTATTCTATGACCTCCCTCGAACCTGACACTCTACATGCGTCGACGAAGAGTCTCTCCTCAATCTCAGCGACTCCGCCATCTAGTATAAAGACCCAAACCTCGGGGGTGTGGAATACCCTCCGGCTCATCTCTGCAAGCTTCTCAACGGCCTTCCTGCAGAACTTGACGCAGTTCTCGACCTCCACAGAGCCATCCTTAAACGCTATACGGCCACCCCTACACTCAATGTCCAAGCCGAGTCAACCACGTTATCTTTACCTGACACTACAGGTGAATCGCGGTAATAAACCAATGGTTTAACGGTGCATGCCCGAGACTCCTGGGTATCGGCAGTCGGGGCCGGGTTTGGTGATGGCTAGGATGTGTTCTGGTGATGTGGTGGTGGGGCCCGGGCCGGGATTTGAACCCGGGACCTCCGGGTCCACAGCCCGGCGCTCTTCCAGGCTGAGCTACCCGGGCCACGGCCCGCCATCCGCCCGGCTAGCCAGTCATCCCGCATGGGTCCTGCCGGGCCCCATGGCGCCGTGGGTAGTGCATGGCTCTCTGGGGCTTTAAACAGTACGCTCCCAATGCCTTGACGTGGAGGCTGGCAGGTCTTGAGGGGGCCGGGCTGAAAGGATGCTCGCTTAAGGCCTAGGCTGCGCTATCTGGGCGCGTACTCGGAGGCCTCACGAGAGCTTGAGGGTGCAGGGTCATGGCTAAGCTAGGGCTTGAGGGGTTCATTGGGAAGTATGTGACGCTGAAGTTCGCCGTCGCTGATATAGGCTTCGACGAGGAGACCGGTTGCCTGGAGGAGGTTACCGAGGATTACGTCAAGCTTCGGAGCGAGTACGGGGATGAGATATACCTCGTGGGGATAGCAGTCTACAAGATAGCCGTTCACAGAGATTGCGGAAAGCCCTCGGGGGGATCCCACAGGGCGCAAAGGAGGGCTGAGTGTTGTTAAACTCTCGCGGACCTTAACTCCTCTGGGGATGACCTTGGTTTTAAGAGCCGACGCCCCACGCTTGGGGTGGGTGAGGTGGAACCCACGCCGGGACCCTCAAGGTGTATTGAGCGCGTGTTTGGCGCCGAGTGGGGGCCCGTCCTCCATGGGCTCCTGTATCCGACTGAGTTCAACTACTTCGCACTAGTCTTCCCCCTCGAGGGTGGAGGCGAGGCTTGGCTCATTCTCTTTGTTGGCGTAGACTGTGTGGAAGTCGTGGCTTTGAGGGTTGTTGGGTGCGGCGGCGCGAGGGAAAGGGTTTATGGTATCACCGACTGGCCTGAGGTTTCTAGGGTGGACGTTGAGGGGGGCTGCGCCTACGCCCTCATACCGGGGGATCCCCCCTATAGGGTGAAGGCTGCGCTTGAGAAGCTCGGTGTGGGGGAGCCGGACCCCAGCAAAGCCTCAAGGCTTGAACCCCTCGACGACTTGGAGGTTGAGGAGTGGCTTGGCGTTGAGGATCAGGGTGAAGGGCTGGCTTAGCGAGGAGGAGTTCAGGACGCTGACAGAGTTCGCCAAGTACCTAGGTAGAAGCGGTGGTGTGGCCGAGTTCGAGATTGACAGGGATAGGATGAGGAGGAACGGGTACACCTTAATGGATGTCGTGGCTGTGCTTGAGGGCCTCGAGGAAGCGCAAGTGATTGGCGAGGACCTGGAAATACTGCGGAGGGAGGCCTGGGAGGAGTCTAAGGCCACTCTATGGTTGGGGGATGACGGCTGGCTCTACGTTTCCAGCCGGAGGCTCCTAAAGCCGGTCTTCGAGCGCCTAGGCTTCACTCCAGCGTATGAGAGGGGATTGAGGGCCTTCCGCCTCCCACCCCACTGGTACGCTAAGCTCGTGGAGGCACTCAAGTCGAGCGGGATCCCCGTTGAGGACAAGCTGGGGCTACTGGAGGGTGCGCGCCTCCCGCGGAGGATAGAGTTCCTGGGAGAGCTGAGGGACTACCAGGAGGAGGCACTTGAGGCCTGGCTGGAGAATCGTGGCAGGGGAGTGATAGCCCTACCCACGGGCGCCGGGAAGACCGTAGTCGCTATAGCCGCGGCTGCCAGGCTAAGCGTCTGGACGCTTGTCGTAGTATACACTAAGGAGCACGTCCACCAATGGATTCAGGCTTTCAGGAAATTCACCGATGCAGGGGGACTCGTCGGAGCCTACTATGGTGAGGAAAAGAGGCTCGCCCCAATAACAGTAACAACGTATCAGACAGCGTTCAGGAAGATACGCCTCTTCGCCCCCCGCTACGCCTTCCTAGTGTTCGATGAGGCTCACCACCTCCCGGCCGACAAGTTCAGGGCTATAGCCATGCAGATGCCGGCCCCTTACAGGATGGGGCTTTCGGCCACGATTGAGAGGGAGGATGGGAAGCACGAGGAGATATTCCCACTCGTTGGCGGCGTGGTATACCACACCACGCCCGGCAGGCTCACGAGCGAGGGTTACCTGGCGCCATTCACGATCCGCCTGGTCAGGGTGAAGCTCTCCCCCCAGAGGAGGCTGGAGTATGAGAGGCTCAGGAGGGAATACCAGAAGCTCGCCGGGGGTAGGACTTTCCAGGAGGTCCTTGCAGCCGCTAAGAGGGGGGATCCCACTGCGGCCGAGGCGCTGAGAGTGCACGCCCGGATGAGGGAGCTCATACAAGAAGCTCCAGAGAAGCTGGAGGAGGTCGAGAGAATAGTCAGGGACGAGCTAGCCAAGGGATCCAAGATCATAGTTTTCACGCAGTACAGGAGGCAGGCAGAGGAGCTGGCTCGCAGGCTCGAGGCCCATTTGATACACGGGGAAATGGACGCCACGAGGAGGAAGAGGGAGCTTGAAGCCTTCAAGAGGGAGGAGAGCGGAGTCTTAGTAGTCACAACGGTGGGCGACGAGGGCCTCGACATCCCAGACGCCAACGTTGGAATTTTCGTCTCGGGCACAGGCTCCAGGAGGCAGTTCCTCCAGAGACTCGGCAGACTCCTACGCCCCGGCCCAGGTAAGAAGGCAGTACTCTACGAGGTCATAGTGTCTGGGACGAGTGAGGAGTACCAGGCAAGGAGGCGGAGAGCACTAGACCTATACTAGGAGACCTCGCTTCAGGATCGTACTAGAGGTTATTTTGCTCCAAACCCGCAGGGATCACTTGGCCTTTTAGGGGGTTAACCCGCGCTGGATGGGTGCCAGCCTGTTGGAGGGAGTGATAGCAGGTATTGAGGCCTACCTCTCCAAACTATCGCCGCCTATGGCGGCCGGCGTGCTTGGGCTCATAGTGGCGGCTTTGACTAGCGTCGGGGGACTTATCGCGGTCCTCGCTCCGGGGATTAAGGAGAGAAGGGACCTGCTCATGGACTTGGGCCTGGGCTTCAGTTCAGGCGTCATGATAGTTGCCAGCTTCACTAGCCTCCTCCTGCCAGCGATAGACCTCGGGGGCTTCTACAGGGCCTTAGCCGGCTTCATAGCCGGGGTACTCGCCATATCCATGGTTGAAAGGCTCACGCCACACCTACACGTGGTTAAAGGAGCCGAGGGGCCCAAGGAGGCGGCTAGGAGGCTTAGAGCGATATGGCTGGTCGCGCTCGCTATAATAATCCACAACCTCCCTGAGGGAATGGCTGTAGGCTTCTCCAGCGTGGCGAGCCTGCGGGAGGGCGTGATCGTGGCCCTCGCCATCGGACTCCAGGACATACCCGAGGGTACGGCCGTGGCGCTTCCAGTATTAGCAAGCGGGGGCTCAAGATCATTCGCTCTAGGCGTTGCAGTACTCAGCGGGCTGAGCGAGGCCGCCACTAGCCTGCTAGCGGGGATAATGGGCCACGCCTACTCATGGCTATTGCCATACGCTCTTTCCTTCGCGGCCGGGGCAATGGTATACGTCGTCAGCCATGAGGCGTTACCGGAGAGCCACAGAGCAGGCCACGAGGCCAAGGCCACCGCAGGCTTCCTTCTAGGATTCATCATAATGCTCTGGCTCGACACGACACTCGGCTGAGAGGGTAAGGCTTTTAACCTATCGGATGGCGTGGGTTAGCCGGCCCCCAGCTTGGAGGCTGGGCTGGAGGGGCTGGGGTATGCAAGAAAACCGCGGCTAGGATTCACCCGGCTGTCCTCGAGTTAGACCGGATGACCCGGGACCGTGAAAGGTT
>JALURD010000251.1 GCA_027057815.1 Acidilobaceae archaeon
GTGCCCGCTATCCCTGGGCGGGTAGTGGAGCCTGAACGCGTTACTATAGTAAACCAGCACCCCACCCATCAAGCCTTCCCTCAAGCCACCAGGGAGGGGTGGGCGTCTGAAAAGCTAACAGCCCCAATGCAACACTACAGGCTCGGGGGGCCAGCGACGCCCCCACAACGCCCGTGAGGGGGGATGAGTGGGGGTCTCTGTGGCCCCCGACAACCGAGGATAGGCATGGTCCTATGGGCTCGCCTCCTCCCCGGGATACTCCGCCATGCCCTTAACGGCTCGGAGTAGGCTGGTGATCGCGCGGGGCCTCTGGTCTATGAGTATCTTGGCCGCTCTGAGTATGTTGAAGAACCTGTCGGCGTAGAGGTATGTGAATACGTCCCTATTCTCCCTCCTGACGACTCCCTCTCTTATTAGCCGCTCGAGGAGGTTGCTGAAGTCCACGTAGCCGGCCTCTACGGCCTCCCACACCAAGCCGTCGAGTTCGCCGCTGCTAGCCAAGCGGGCTGCAAGGACATGCGTGGGAGTCACCTCGGGGTCCAGGGCCTCGAACCTCTCGAGATCGGCGGCGAGTGCCCTCTCGCCCGGCGTATAGCGGCTTGTAAGCTCGGGGTCATAGTGGGGCACCCCCTTCTCCTCGAGCACAGCAGCCATTCTCAGCAGCGCCGCCCGGAAGACGAGGTCGAGGGCGTTGAATTCAACCCTAGACAGTGGCGTGGCGCATCTCTCCCTGAACTCCTCGTAAGACTCCATAACCCTCCTCGAGAGCCTTACCAGCAACTCTGGAGCGAGGGACGAGAGGTCGCGGTAACTCATCTCCCTAACGATCCTCAATGCATCCTCAACAAGCTGGCCTGTACAGTAGTAGAAGCCCTTACCGCGCATAGGCTTGCCCAAAACCCTTGACACCCAAGCCACTCAAACCGGTACATCCACAGCGGGATAGGCCTAGGAGCCGCCCAGGCCCATCCCCGGAGCTGGACCCGGAGGCGGGCCTAGCCAGCGCGCCCCCTGCGCTAGCCAGCCCAGTGTAACCCCGAGGCCGCGGCGCCGGGTGGTATCCCCGGGAGGCCCTAGACCTGTATTACTCTGGGTTGCCGGGCCTTAATATACTACCATGAATTAGTGGCCAGCTAAACCAACACTATCTTAGCAGTGAGTTAATAGTAAAACATGGGTCAGTGTATGGTAGATGCGGGTGGACCCAGGGATGAGCGGCTACGAAGCCGAGGTCAGGGAGGCGGCGAGGATTCTCGCTGGCGCGCGCCACGCTGTAGCCCTTACTGGTGCGGGTGTTAGCACGCCCAGCGGTATCCCCGACTTCAGGGGGCCCCAAGGGCTGTGGAGGCGCGTCGACCCCGAGGTATTCTCCATCGACTACTTCCTATCAGACCCCGCGGAGCCCTGGAAGGTCTTCGCCCAACTCTACGATGAGATGAGTGGAGTTAAGCCTAACCCGGCCCACTACGCCCTCGCCGCGCTCGAGGAGGCAGGGGTACTCAAGGCCGTGATAACGCAGAACATCGATGGGCTACACCAGGCAGCGGGCAGCAGGAGGGTCATAGAGATCCACGGATCCGCGGTCCACGCGGTATGCCTGGACTGCGGCCACAGGATCCCCCTCAGCGACGCCGTGGAGGAGGCGAGGAAGGGGAGGATCCCCAGGTGCCCCAGGTGCGGCGGCCTATTGAAGCCTGACGTCACATTCTTCGGCGAGCCCCTCCCGGAGAAGGCGCTCAGGGAGGCCCTCGACCTCGCCTGGAGCAGCGACGTGATGCTAGTCGCAGGGTCGAGCCTAGTAGTCTCACCGGCAAACCAGCTGCCGCAGATAACCAAGATGAGGGGTGGGAGACTCATAATCGTGAACATGGGCGAAACCACACTAGACCACATAGCCGACGTGAAGATAGACGCTCCAGTCGAGGAGGCGCTACCCGAACTATGCGCCGAGACACTCAAACTCCTAAGCCTCGACGCCAGCCCCTGTAAACGCCCGTAAGGGATCCTGAGGCTGAGAACAGGTGAATTATATAGAATTATGAATTAAAGAAGGAGGGAGCCCGGGCCCCTAGACCATTGGGCTGGGCTATCGGTGCATCCTTACAATGGCGAGGTATGCGAGGATGCTCACTATTACGCCCGTGTACCAGGTTGGCCCTGCCGGGAATGGTACGGTAATGCTTGCCAGCGTCACCTGCTGGACTATGCCTTCTAGTACGCTGTGCATGTAGGAGGCCGCTATCCCAGCGATCATAGCAGCCAGTGCGGCCGCAGTGTTCCTTGCGGCCGTTATCGGCGGCTTGCCCCTCCACTGTATCCAGTAGGCCGCCAGCATTGGGCCCAGTATTGGGCCCAGTATCACTCCGTATGCAGCCGCGAAGCCGGAGACG
>JALURD010000252.1 GCA_027057815.1 Acidilobaceae archaeon
AATGTATACCATAATATGAGGATAGAAGGGCTCACAGCGAAGCTCGACGAGTACGTTGAAGAATACCTCTCCGCCTTAAAAAGGGCTAGACCGCATAGAGGCACCTTGGAGGCGCTTTACCGGAGACTCGCTGGCCTCCTCGACTCTGGGATAGTTGACATAATAGTCGCCGGGAGGGAGGGAGCGTGGCTATTACGTGAACCAAAGTGGAGTTCCATAGTCTCAGAGGCCTACGGAACAGACTCACCCGTCGTTCTGGACTTAAAGTGGGCTGCAGAGCGGAGCATCTCAAGCGTTGAAGGGCCTCGCCTGGCAGCATATAGGATGCTGGCAAGCTTAATTGAGTGGAAGCATAGGGTCTGGGCGAGCAGAGGCAGGGAGAGGGCGCCGAACATTCTTATCATAATAGATGAGGCTCACCAGTTCTTCCCGCAGGAAAAGGGTAGCGTCGAGGAGAGGGAGGCCAGCAGACAGGTAGCTTCGATGATTTCGAAAATAGCTAGGCTTGGAAGAGCTAGAGGTGTTGGTTTAGTGTTTTCAACGCACAGCCCCAAAGACTTGCACGACATCATTGTCCAGCTCGCAAACACTAAGATAATATTAAGGACTGAGAAGAGCATAGCCGAACAGCTAGACGTACCGTCCGAACTGAAGCCTTACATACCGAGGCTACCTGATAGGCGCATGGTTATACTTTCACATGTCTTCAAGGAGGGCTACGTTATGGCCCATACATGCACTCCTCTCACAGGCCACTACGATATACCATCTAGTTCCCCTTAACTAGCCCATCTCCCGGATATACCAGACGTGCGGGCCCCTTCCAGCCTGGTTCCAAGGGGTTCGAGGGACTCCATGCTATCGCGGCTACAGCGCCCTGTTCAAGCCTACCCATAAGAGATAACGGGCCACCCGACGCTTCCGCCGCTACCCTAGTATATGCAGTGAAGGCTTCCCTAGACGTTAGGCTTTCTTCAGCCCTACAGGACGGTTGGGAGCAAAGACCAAGGGCTGCTGATAGCGTTTCCCAGGGCTCGGGAGGCTCGACGGGCGTGTCGGTCGAAAGTGCAACCGGCACGCCTCTCCTTAGCAAGCTTGCGAATCTATAGGCTAGTCTTAGCCTCTCAGGCCCCAGTCTTCTATCTATCCACCAGTCGGTGACCCTGAAATGCGGCTGCACAACTGCATATACACCTAGCTCAGCTAGGGAATCTATTTGATCGTCATGAGCGATGCTGACATGCTCGACCCTGAACCCTCTCACACTACCAGCCCTCCTGAATCCGTCTATGACGTGATCCAGAGCCTCATCGCCTATAGCGTGAACCGCAAGTCTCAGGCCCTTGCTGGAGACTCTTCTAGCCCACTCCGCGATAGTACTTGAATCGGCTAGTAGCTGGCCTCGAGTACCAGGCGCGTCGTAGTAGTCTTCCCTGAGCTTGGCAGTCCTAGCCCCGAGGCTTCCATCAGCGAAGAGTTTAACCCCTATAAGGGCTACCCGACCTCCCCTATCACTACCTCCAAGGATCCCCTCAACCTTTTCTAACTCCTCAGGGCTAGGGTAGCAGGCCACTCTCAGCTTGAGTGCACCCTTACCTGCTAAGGAGGCAAAAGCCTCTGCCTCCCTGCGTGTGCACGCCATGGCAGATATCCCTCCGACTCCCAGGGATGCAAGCTTGTCGGCAGCCGCTTTTACAAGGGGCTCCACGTCGATGTTAGCCAAGACCTTCTCTAAAGTATAGTACACCGCGTCCTCTACGAGCACGCCTCTCTCCTTATCTACAAAATCTGGATAACGCTCCCAAGGCCTAGCAATCTCTAAAGCGAGAGTGTTAGCTGTAGCCATATGTCCACACACTCTAACAGCGACCGCTGGTCTATCCGGCACAGCTGCGTCGAGAAGCTCCCTTACAGGCAAACTCCTGGGGTCTTCAAACAATTCCTGGTCCCATCCTCTACCATAAGCAACCGGGCCTCGAGTACCCGCCAGCCTCCTCGCCACTTCAACAGGGCTGCGAGCCCCTCTGAGATTCGCTCCCCTCAAAGCCAAACCCAAGCTGGCTGGATGGGTATGAGCGTCTATGAAAGCCGGGAACAGGTAGCCCCCAAGCCTTAATGCTCCAGCGGGAGGCGAACCCTTTCTGACCCTCCCTATTTTACCATCCTCGACTACTATATATTCTCCAACGACTTCGCCATACTCATTTAAGACAGCGTCCCCAGAAATCACGATTGAAGGCAAGGGCGGCCACCGCCTATGCTAAGACCGGTCGCCCTAGGCGATATATAATGGTAGAGCGTGGCCCAGGTCACTTGTTACCAGCCAGCATTCCCCTTACAATGTTTAGGAGTCTAGTTAACTCGTCGGGGCTCCCCACCACCCTG
>JALURD010000253.1 GCA_027057815.1 Acidilobaceae archaeon
TATCCGCATCGGTAATACCTATGAGTGGCCATGCATTGTTCTAATCCGCGCCACTGAACATTGTGGAGGCGTGGTGGACGGGATGCCCAGGTCTTGGGAGGGGTTCACGAGGCTTCAGGCTGCCCTTGCAAGTCTAGCCAGGAGTGGGTGGATGATGCGAGGCATACCCTCAGCCATAGCTGAAAGCGTTGCCTCCCACATAGCCTCAGCCGCCCTCCTTGCTATAGAATTGGCTTGGGAGGCCAAGCGCCGCGGAGTAGAGGCTTCGCCCGAACGCGCCGCTGCACTAGCCGTGGTGCATGACGTTGCTGAAGCCTGGGTCGGAGACATCCCTAGGCCAGCGGGGATTGAAGGTAAGGAGGAGGCTGAGATGCAGGCTGTTGAGTCTAGCATGCTCTCCCAGGCGGCCAAGGACTTTTACAGGGAGTTCGCTGAGGGCAACAGCGTGGAGGCGGTGATCGCACGGATAGCGGAGAGGCTCGCAACTTACTCGATGGCCCTCCACTATAAGAGCCTAGGATACCCTGTAGATGACATTATAGAGTCGAGCCTACGCGACGCCATAGACAAGGCTAGGAGGGCCGGATTGGAAGAGGCGTTGAGGGGAATGGCTGAGAGGCTCGGGATCCCCTTGAGTTAGCAGTTGACCACGCCCTTCTCGACCACCTCGTATATGGATAGGTTAGCCTCTAGCTCGTCAGCCCCCGGGATCCGCCTGCTGTGAGCCCTCTTGAACTCCTCGCTGTTAACCCACCTATCGAAGCTCTCCCTGTCAACCCACCTGCTCACTATGACGGCTTCGAGTGCCTCCCTATCAACCCATACCTCGATGCCCAGGAAGCCATCAACGCCCTCAATTATCCGGGACCTGGATTCAAAAGCACTAAGGAGGGAGTCAAGTGCTTCGGGAGTCCGAGCTCTGATCCTATTAATCGCCACAATCAATCCGTCACACCCAGCATTCCTGCATTCGGTGACGGTAATAACTTCTCGTTAGAAGCAACTCCAGATTTCCTACCAGCTCTCTCCTTCTAGACTCTCAGCGTCGAGGCAGTAGTCCTTCACGGCCGACTCTAGAGTAATTTTTCCGTCAAATAAGTCCCTCGTCAGGAGGCTTCTGTCTCTAAGGCAGGGATCCCCGTAGCCCCCGCCGCCGGGCGTGTTTATTACTAGCATGTCTCCAGGGTTGAGTGTAACTGTGGACTTGCAGCTGAGTCTCTCGACCGAGCCGTCACTCCTTACTAGGAGATGCTCGGCCGGAGCGCCTTCCCCGCCGCCCTTGAGGCCCCATGGCTTCCTTTTGCACCTCTCCGCTAGGATCGTGGCTGTGGCTGTGCCTTCCAAGAGCTTGAAAGCCCTGGTCACGCCTAGACCTCCGCGCCACCTTCCTGGTCCGCCGCTGTCTGGTCTCAACTCATACTTTGTGAAGAGTATCGGGTACTCCGATTCCATTACCTCTATCGGCGTGTTCAGCGTGTTAGTCATGTTAGTGTGCACTCCATCCACGCCATCCATGCCCGGCCTAGCCCCCTGGCCGCACGCCACGGTTTCATAGAATGCCCAGTACCCACGGCTCTCTGAGTAGCCTCCAACCATGACGTTAGTCATGGTGCCGCAGCTCGCTGCTGGAACCCTGCCGGGGAACGCCCCTGCTAGAGCCTTGAAGACCACATCTGCTATCCTCTGACTAGTCTCAGTATTACCCCCTCCCACCGGGGCAGGCGGCTTCGGGTTTACTATGGAGCCCTCGGGAGCCTTAATCTCGACGGCCTTGAAGAACCCCTCGTTTACCGGCATGTCGGGATCTATGACCGCCTTCAAGGCGTAGGTAGTAGCAGCCACTGTAACGCCGTAAACAGCGTTGACCGGCTCGTTGACCTGCTCCGAGGAACCAGTGAAGTCAGCCTCTACCCAGCCTTCGCCAATGGTTACTCTAACCTTGACTACAGCCTCGCCTCCACCCGAGAGTTCTATGTAATCCTCCGCCTCGAAGGATCCCCTGACCCCGGATTCCGTTATCATTTTCCTAGTATACCTCTCAGAGTAGGAGATTATCTCGTCCCATGCCTTCAAGAGGGCGCCGACGCCGTACTTAGCCGCTAGCTCCTTGATCCTCCTCTCGCCAACGTTGAGTGCTGCGAGCTGTGCTTTAATGTCGCCCACGAGGTATTTGGGTGTCCTGACGTTGGCTGAAATGAGTTTGAGCACGTCTCTCCTGAGCTCTCCGGCTTCGACGAGCTTCATAGGGGGTATCACGAGGCCCTCCTGTATTAGCTCGCTTGCGGCTCCTAGGCTGCCTGGGACCACTCCCCCCACATCGACGTGGTGTGCCTTATTGGCTATCATGGCTACTATCCTGCCTTCGGCGTAGACGGG
>JALURD010000254.1 GCA_027057815.1 Acidilobaceae archaeon
GGCAGCCAGGTGCCAAAGTACAGGCCAGCCACCAGGAAGGAGTGGGAGGAGGCACTCAAAGAGCTACGTAACCGCTGGGTCTCAGCGTACAAAACTATGAGGATACCGTCGAGGGGCGCGGGGGGATCCCCCTCGGCTAGGAGTAGGATGGGTTGAAGGGTGAGGGTAAAGAAAGGAGAGGGGAACCCATGTCTTCCTATGGGCGTGCCCATTAGCCATAGAGGTCTTTGATTGCGAAGTTCAGGCCTAGCCTTTCGAGTGTGGATCTCAGCGGCTTCCCGGTCTTCTCGTTCCAGCCCATTAGCCTGTAATACTCCTTCACCATCCACTTGACGTGCTTCCTTACGTCCTTGTCCTTGCCGGGGCCCTTGGGTGGTGGCTCCAGGAACCTGGGCCCCACGTCGTGTATGTCGTCTTCGGGCCTGAGGCCCATCTTTATGTGTAGAACCCTCTCCAGGTTGACTACGCGTTCACCTATGACTAGCGCCTCGTCCCTAGTTATGTTGAAGCCCGTGGCGGCCGAAACCGCTTTAGCTTCAAACTCCAGCGAGCCGGGGACTCCCCAGTCGGCGAACCAGCATATCCCTATGCTGTCCACCCAGTTCTTCTTAAGCTGGGTGTCCCTTACGGCCTTGGGCTTGGCCCTCCAGTCGAAGGGGTCCTGGTACTTCGGGTAGCCTAGGTCGGGCTCGGTCGCCCAGGCGTCCACGGCGGGAGCTGGCCAGCTGTAGCCTCCACCTACCAGTTGCCCGAGTAGGATGCCCCATGTGACTCTCCAGTCGTGGAGGTTTATCCCTGTGCCCTTGACGTGGACGGCCAGCTCCTCGGCTCCGATGGCCTCAGCGGCCCTCTTGGGGCCCATGGCGAGGAGCTGGCCCAGCCTCCCCTCTCTACGGGCGGCCTTCCAGAGCATGGTCTCCACGAGCTTGGGGTCGCCCCACCTAAGCTCTAGGCCATCGGTGTCCTCCTTGCCGATTATCCCCTTCTCGTAGGCCTCAATGAGTAGGGCCATCGTGGCTCCTATGGTGCTAGTCTCAAACCCCAGCCTATCCGCGAGTTCTATCAGGTAGAAGGTTGCTCCAGGGTCATAGACTCCCTGGAGCGAGGACACTCCCTCGAGGTTCTCGCCCCCACCCGCCGGCGTGGCCTTGAAGCCCTTGTAGGGGCCTTCAGTCACCTCGACTTCGTAGGAACATGCTATGGGGCAGGCGAAGCAGGCCTTGGGAGTGTACTTGAACCTTGACATGCCAACCGCGTATTCTGGGGGGCTCACGTCGGTGAAGTTCTTAGCCGAGAGGAGGTAGTTCTCCTTAGTGTACTTGTACTCCGTCCTGGGCAGCCCAGCTTTAGCCAGAGCGTTTACCACGTCGCTCTTCCAGAGGTTCTCACGCCACTTCTTAGTGACCTCGGCGAGCGCCTCGGGATCCGCGACAGGGACTTCCCCGGTGCCATACACAGCTATCGCCTTGAGCTTCTTGGAGCCCATTATCGCGCCCATGCCGCTGTGTGAGAATGAGTGGTGCTTGTCGTTCTCTATCAAGGCCCCGGCACACATGTTCTCGCCAGCCGGGCCTATTGCCGCCACGCTTGCCTCCTTCACGCCTACATCCTCCTTGATGAGATCCTCTGTCTCATGAGTGTCCTTACCGTTTGCCCCTACCGCTTCATTTTGTTTAAGATTGTAGCGTTCTGTATCAGCGGTAGGGACTTCCACCTCGCCCACAACCCTCTGGGCAGGGTTGTGGGGTCATGGGTGGCATTCGAGGCCAACGGAACGGGCCTCACATCTAAGCTATGCCCTACGGGGCTTGGAGCAAGGCTCCCATCACCCCGTAGGGCTCTGAGAAGGAGATTCCAACAAGCAACGATATCTCTATGCCATAGTTCTCCACCTTTAGGGCACTTACCTATCCTAGAGCCATTGTCGTAGGTTATTGGAGTATTGTGTACTGGGCATAGTTTCGAGGTGTTCTTCGGGTTCACATAGATTACTGGTACACCGTATTCTCTAGCCTTCTCCTCAATCGCCCTCTGGATTCCTCTAAAACTTGCTTGGAATATCCTGTGACGTAGCTGTTTATCTCCTATCCTAGCAATCATGCTGTCTGCTACTCTCTTGCCGAGCTTCTCAAGAACGATAGCATACCGTTTTTCATAGGCAACTCTAACTATGATGTTTGCTATCTTCCACCTAATGTCTAATTTCTTCTTCCTCTCCTTAAGCTTTCTCATAATCTTCTTTTTAATCCTTGACTTCCTACCATAGGGTCTATCATATTTTTCCTGTACTTTCTTCCTACGATAGTAGTAGCCTAGGACAAGCCTCTCAATATTGGTCTCGAATAAGTAAGCCACACCATCAACTAGTATAGT
>JALURD010000255.1 GCA_027057815.1 Acidilobaceae archaeon
GCGCTTGTGGCATGCTGTCTAGCCAGGGAGGGGGACCCCATCAACTGTGCCCGTGTGGCTGTTGATATACTACCAGATGTCCTTGAAGAAGCCCATAAGACCATTAACTCGCTTACTAGCGTGGACTGAATTCACTAGTCTAGTCCCCCCACCTCTTGTAGAGGCTGTGGGGGCATCCGATAGCGTCAAGCACTTTCCCGGCCATGAAATCGAATAAATCATCGATGCTCTTCGGCTTGTGGTAGTAGCCGGGGCAGAGCGGGACTATCACGGCTCCCATCCTGGCTAGTTTGAGGAGATTCTCCAGCTCAGCTACTCCCAGCGGCGTTTCCCTCGGTGCAACCACTAGCCTCCTGCCAAGCCTTAGAATAGAAAGAGCAGCCCTAGCTACCAGATTGGACGCGAGGCCGTGAGCTATGAGTGCTACAGTCTTGGTGCTGGCTGGCACTATCGCCATGGCGTCTGGCTGGTTGCTCGAGCTAGCAAGGGGGCTTGTATAGTCGTCTTCCATATACACAGGTGCGTAACGTGATAGGGCGTCGAGGAATTTTTCCGAGTCCACGCCTAGCTCGTGCTTGGCTACCTCTAAAGCACCCTTCGTAACAATGATCCCACGCAGGTCCGTGCACTTCGAAAGCGACTCTGCGACCCTCTCAGCGACGGCTATCCCGCTAGCTCCCGTGACCGCTAGGGAAGCACTCTCAGGCTTGCAGGGCACTTGGACGGCTCACCCAACGCCAGCTTGACGCCTTCCACCATCTCCCTATAAGCCTCGTCTCCATACGCCACGAAAACGATTATGCGGGGCTTCTCTGAGGCTTTCCTCGAAACTACTTCAGCCATGGCCTTGGCTACGTCCCTTACCTTCAAACCGCCGACACCGGCTCCCATAGCCGGGAATGCAACACTCTCAACGCCCAGCTCCTCGGCTTTCCTGAGAGCCGCCTCCGTCGCCTTTACAGCATTATCCAGGGGAATCCTCATGGCCGGCCTTTCCATTGTCGGCGCGTGAATCACGTACTTAGCCTTGAGCCTGCCAGCACCTGTGGCTATAGCTTCACCTACGGGCACGGGAGCGTGGCGCCTAGCCTCCTCCTCTATTTCCCGGCCACCCGCCCTAAGTATAGCCCCGGCGACGCCGCCCCCCATGATCATTAGACTGTTCGCAGCGTTAACTATGGCGTCAACTTCCGCCTTGGTTATGTCCCCCTGAACCACCACCAAAACCCTATCTCTGGGCAGACCCCAGCACTCCAAGCTACACACCCACCGTTCAGGGGGAGAGGCCTGGAGGCTCAAGTCCTTTGCCTCTTGGCCAGCTCCCTAAGGAGGGGGATCTCTTCGAGTTTGGAGCGTGGTAGGAGATGCCAGAGGATCCCGGGAGGCCTCCTCGGCCTCTCCTCAACCCTGATGAGCCTAGTCGGGGTTGCTATGATATCAACTGGAACATCCCAAGGGTCCTGGGGTAGCCTGTAGCTAATGACCTGTAAGTCGTGAACTGTCGTTGCTATGGGTACATCTGGGTCAATAAGGCCCGCTTCAAGTAGTATCGCGTACTCTAGCTCACCGTAGCCCTCGCCCTTGCCTAGCCTCTCCCCCCACCGGTTGACGGCCACGCTACCCTCAACTATGAAATCCACTCTTTCAACGAGCGATTCTAGCTCTCCCAGGCTCTTAACTAGCCTGCCATACTTGAAGGCTCCTTTAATGGTGGCAGCGTAACTATATAATCTGCGTGGTACAAGCTTCGGGTCTAACAGTATGAATCCGCTTCGTATGCGGGGTGTTGGCATCAATAACAGCTTGCCCTGTTCGAGAGCTGCCAGCCTTACAGGCTTTTGCGGCGAGTCGGGGTTGACCTTGACAACCCGCGCCCTCGCCCACTCCGGCAGCGAGAGAATCCTCCTGGCAGCCTCTTCGGACCCAGCGAAGTTTGGGATCCTCCCGTGGGGCGGTAGGGGGAATCTAGCCACTCCCCGGGCTAGGATCTCATCCCATACCTTCTTCCTAATGAAATCTTTAGACACACGGCTAGCCACGGCCCATCGCCGCCTTGGCCTCCTTCAAGGCCTCGGCAAGTCCCCTGGGATCGCCTGGGACCGATACCAGGATCCCCGAGACGAGGTCCCAGAACTTCTCAACGGCCTCCTTGACCCTGCTAAGCCTCCAGGGCGCTTTCACGCCAGCCCTGCTAAGCAGGCCGGCGTTGACCGGTGTTTCAACGACTACATACGGGTACAGCTTGACCCCTACCCTTTTGGCTTCTTTACTCGCTTGCTCGAACCGGTCCCAGTAAGATTCAGCGTTTAATACCAAGAAGAAGTCGGCCTTGGTAAGCCTTGAATATATTTCGTGCAGAGGCTTCC
>JALURD010000256.1 GCA_027057815.1 Acidilobaceae archaeon
GTGCTCAGCACGGGGGGAGTAGACGAGGCCATAAAGTACGTCAGGCGCGTGATAGAAGACCTCAAGGCTGGCAGGATCCCCCTAGAGAAGCTGGTTATATGGAAGACTCTGACCAAGAGGCCGGAGGAGTACGGCGCCGAGGCGCCCCACGTGACGGCGGCAAGGATAATGGAGTCCATGGGCTACAAGGTGACGCCGGGAATGAAGGTAGGCTATGTCATAGTCAAAGGTGTGGGTAACATCTCGAAGAGGGCCAAGCCATACTTCATAGTTAAGCCCAGCGAGGTGGACGTGAACTACTACATAGACAAGCAGGTTGTGCCAGCCGCCCTCAGGATACTAGGATACTTCGGGGTCTCCGAGAAAACCCTGAAGTCTGGCGCTAGGCAGGCGAGCCTCTTGGACTTCCTTGGCGGGGCGCCGCAGCGGAAGCCGCCAAAGAGGGGGCGGTGAGGAGGGCTAGATTGGCTGATGAGTGATGACCAGGCGGGTGCCGAGCCCCCGAGTCTACGTGGCAGTGGGCAGTCACTCGAATCTGGATGAAACCGTCAGGGCTAAGCTGGAGTCGCTGGGTGTAGCGGTTATCCCCCTCTCCAGGGCTTGCCAGGCTGATGGCCTCGTCATAGTACCCCCCGGCTGGAGGCCCCCGAGCGGGTGTGAAGCACCGATAGTCGAGGGGCCTCCCTCACCTGCGGCGCTGGCCGACTACCTAGCGGTTTCGGGCCTAGACTGGGCTGGCTCGGGCGAGCCTCCATGGAGGGATCCCCGGGAGAGGGCTAGAGTCGTCGTCGAAGTATTGGGTTCGATGAAGAGGGACGCCGGGATCCCGCGCAGGATCCCGGGCAGGCCACCCCCCGTAATGGTGGCTTCAGAGGTTTACGCCGACAGCGACAAGTACGACCCTGCCAGGGAGGCTGAGACGCGCATCGGGATGGGCGCTGACGCCGTCGTGATAGGCGCTATAGGCGGGAGGGGTGCCCGGGCCGCGCTGGAGCTGGTATCTAAATTCTCCCGCTCCCACCTTGTAGGGTTCGACTACTGGGACGAGGGCCTACAGGCCGAAGCGGTAGAGGCTGGAGCCAGCCTCATACTAAGCCTTACCCCGGACAGGCTTGAAGGGATCCCCCGCCGCCTCCGCGGCATGGCGTGGTATGTTATAGTCCCGAGCAACCCGAGGGCCCCGTGGAGGGAGCGGGTGGAGGAGCTGAAGCGTGCTGCCTCGAGGGCTAGGAGCCTCGGCTACTCGCGGATCATCCTGGACCCCATTCTAAACCCTCCGGTCTACCCGGGATCACTCGAAGGGCTCCTAGCAGCTAAGGCCCTCGCGAACGAGTGTCCCCACGACGTCCCAGTAATGCTAGGCCTTAACAACTTCTACGAGCTAATAGACGCGGACTCTACAGGCGTTATAGCGGCCCTGGCAGCCCTCTCCGTTGAGGCGGGCGTCTCAGTAATTCTCGTAGGCGAGGAGAGCTATAAGGCCCGGGGGGCAACGCTAGAAGCCAGGCTCGCGGCCGACATGGCCTCCCTCGCTGCTAGGTGGCACACGCCCCCCAAGGATGTAGGGGTTATGCTGCTGGCAGCCAAGCAGAAGAGGCCGTACCCCTAGGGACATATCCTGTAAGGCTCGGGTGGGTGGCCGGACCCCCTCCATGGCTCGATGGGCCTGCCAGCTCGGATCTCAGGCGGGATCCCCTCGCCGTCCGCGACGTGCCTGGCTAGTACGCGGGCGAGGGCGGGGGCCACCATTAACCCGTAGCCGTTGAGGCCTGTGAAGACAAGCGGGGCAGCCCTTGAGGGCCTTCCCAGCAGGGGGTAGCCGTCTCCGGTTACTAGGCATGGGGCGGCCCAGGAAGCCCTGGGGTAGGAGTCGAGCGCTGCCGGCAGCGCGGTGGAGAGGGTTTCGAGAACCTCGTAGGGTGTGCCTGGGAGGGGAGCCGCTTCCTCAGGCTCGTCCAGTAGATCGTTGGGGCCGTCGCCGACTATAGCTGAGCCGCGGGATTCGGGCACGGCGTAAGCGGACTCCCCGGTCTCCAGGTCTACGTAGACGGGTGCAGATAGTCCCCGCAGGGATACACTGGACGCTTCACACCTGTAAATCGACGATCCAATGCCTCCTGGAGGGATCCCGAGGAGCCTGGGGGTCCAGGCGCCCGCGGCCACGACTACCTCTCCTGCCTCAGCGGCCCTGGAAGAACATTCCACGAAGTCCTTGCCAATGCTACTAGCCCGGCAGCTCCATATGGTCACGCGCATCCTCTCCAAGGCGGCCTCGAGGAAGGACGCGAGCCTGCCGAGATCGACTAGGAGGTCCTCGGTGTAGGCTGCCTTGAGGCCCTTCGGGACTTGCACTT
>JALURD010000257.1 GCA_027057815.1 Acidilobaceae archaeon
ACGCCCTTAATGCCAGCATATTCCAGATTTACGTAGAGTGTTGTTGAGGCTGATGCTCTGGCCTTTTCGGAGTA
This sequence comes from Acidilobaceae archaeon, assembly GCA_027057815.1. Lineage (GTDB taxonomy): Archaea > Thermoproteota > Thermoprotei_A > Sulfolobales > Acidilobaceae > JALURD01. The sequence goes on from JALURD010000257.1 coordinate 75, forward strand.
TGGATGAAGGTCGAGCAGGCTTTTAACAACGTTGTCCAGGTACTCTTCTATGCTCTTGTATGTCCTTTTTGGCTCGAGAGCTAAAGACAGGGCCTCCACGTTTCTGGATAGGTGTGCTCCCCTCATTTGGGGGCCTAAGGATACTGTGGCGTCCACGCTTAAATCGAGAACCATAGGGCCTTCAGGTGTGTCGAGCGAGACCCTGACCCTAACGTTTCTGAACCCTACCCATCCTAGTGGTAGTGGTATGCTTGGAGGCGAATCCTGAACTTCCACGCGTAATCCCCCATCGTTACTCCGGGGCTAAGCGGATAAACGGGTAGTCGAGACTTATCCATTATTGCATGGTAATGGAACCTGGAGGGGCTTCGGAGTTGGCTAGGCGTAGGAGCCTCCTCTACGTGCCTGGTGCTGACGAGCGGAAACTTGTCAAAGCCGCTCAGGGTTTAGGGTCGGATGCTGTAATCCTCGACTTAGAGGATGCGGTGCCTCCGGATAGAAAGAATGAAGCAAGGAGGCTAATCGCGAGGCTCCTGAACGAATACGAGTGGAGGAATGTTGAGGTCTGTGTACGGATAAACGGGGTGGGATCTCCCTTCGCGGCTGATGATATTGCATGGGTGGCTAGGCTGGATAGAGTTGACTGCGTAGTCCTCCCTAAGGCCGAGAAAGGGCACTCTAAGGTAATCCACAAGCTTACCGGTAAGCCTGTCATACCAATAATCGAGACTCCCAGGGGCTTCATGGAGGCGGCCGACATAGCAGGAGAGGAGGGTGTTGTGGCCGTGAACTGGGGCCCAGCAGACCTGACGGCCTACATTGGAGGATCCCTGGAGGCAGTTGAAGCTACAGAGTGGCCTAGGCTCATTGTGTCGTTTGCCGCGCACTCAGTGGGAGTGGACCCTATTGATAAGGTCTACTTCAAGATCGATGATATTGATGGGTTAAGGGAGGATTGTATAAGAGCCAGGAGCCTAGGTTACGTCGGCAAGACGGTTGTACACCCTAAACACGTTCAAGTCGTTAACGAGGTCTTCACGCCATCAAAGGATGAGGTGAAGTGGGCTGAGAAAGTGGTGAAAGCGTACAGAGAGGCGGTCGAGCGCGGGATGGGGGCTGTTAAGGTTGAGGGAGAGCTGATCGACGCTGTCCACTATCGTATGGCCTTGAAGATACTCGAGAGAGCAGGCGTTAAACTGTAGAACCAGGACATTTTTCGAGAGACCACGGCCTGACGCCGTCTATGGGCAGATCGGGCAGGCTCTGAAGGGTCAGCCTAGCCCTGTAATACTGGTAAATAATTCTGAAACCCAGCTTCAAGTATAAGCGTGCAGCTAGGGGCATCGCATCAAGATATACAACGCGCGCTCCATGACTTCTCAGCCATTGATCAGCCAAGGAGAGCAGATAGGCCCCGAGGCCCCTGCTTTGGTGGCTCCTCTTAACAGCTAGGAGGCTGATCTCTCCGGCTAAGCCACCAGAGAGCGTAGGATGCATGTAAACCTCGACGAACCCCGCGGGATCCCCATTCTCGGAATAGGCCACGTATACTACAGCCCTCCTTCTCTCGAAGAGGTCCTTGTAATATCTCTGAGCACTCTCAATCCTCCAAGGCCAAAACGTATCATAGACGCTAAACGCGTCATTGAAGATTTCAACAAGAGCTTTTACGTCTCCCTGTGACTCATGAGGTCTTGCCTCCCTAACCTTATAACCTCCAGGGGGATTACCCCTGATGCCTTCGTCAGGTGCTGTCATGACGTAACCCCTGACGAGCATGGCGTCAGGGCTGCATGGTGCCACTCTACATATAATAGAGGTTGCGAGGTCGCCCTCACCACCCACGAAAATGTCAACTACCCCCCGGACCTCCTGCCAAGCCTCAAGGCTATGACGTATCCACGAGAGTAGCTTCAAAGCGGCATCATACAGGTCCGACGTAGGGGCATATGGATCAAGGACAATGCGGGCAAAACCCTGAGGAATAGGCTCCTCCTCACTAGTAACCCACGCCCACGCTAAACCGAGGAGACCCCCAGAATCTCTTTCAATAACGGCAAAAGACTCGACCTCATAGTCAGGAGACTCAAACCACCTAGCTACAACGTCGGGTTCCAACGGCTCATATACCGTTCTAACCGGCAGACTTGAATAATACCTAACCAAAAGTTCGGCAATGGCCTCCTCCAACCCCCTACCATCATAACAAGTCAACAGTGGGGCCAACATAACGCACCAGAGAAAAGGTGAGAAAATGCACCAAGCA
>JALURD010000258.1 GCA_027057815.1 Acidilobaceae archaeon
ACCGACAACGAGTTGGCTCGCATGCTTAGGCTTAAACTTACCGAGGTCTACTTTGGCTTCGCCGACGAACAGGAGCTATTTGATTTACTGAAATCGCTTGCGAAGACCTTTCCCGAGAAAGAGAGGATAGCAGTCAAGTATGCAAGATTCTACACGGCGCTGATGATAGCCAGAAGGATAAGCGAAGGTGAGGTGAGGAACAGAATATACAAGGAAGCCTACAAGCAAGCGGCTGCAGTCAAGCTAGGCCTCCACGGTGTTTTACCGGATGATAATTACATAGCCGACATAGCGCGATCAGTCTTTCATGTGCCTGAGCGTGTTTTGAGGAGTGCCCTCAAGCTTGAGGGTAAGAAGAGGCCCCGTAAGGGGGAGGGTGCTAAGCGTTGAATGATTTGAAGGAGTTCCTAACATTCGATGACGTGGTTATAGTCCCGGGGGCAAGCCCTGTTGAACCTGGCGAGGTAAATATCTCTTCCAATATCACACCTTCAATTAGCCTCTCTATACCAGTAATTAGCAGTCCCATGGACACTGTGACGGAGCATAGAATGGCGATACTCCTAGCCAGGGCTGGGGCTTTAGGTGTTATACACAGGAATATGCCGAGAGAGGAGCAGGCGCGCCAGGTATCGCTGGTTAAGAAGGCAAGCCCCTCGATTTGGAGTGAGGTCCCCAGGATCCCGGCTGATGTTGAGGTGGCTGCAGCCTTCATATTCATGGACGAGACAGGGGCCGGGGCAGCAGTTATACTGGGCCCTAATGGCTTCGAGGGCGTCATTCTTAGGCCAGGCGTCGATGCAGGCTACTGGTACGGGAAAGCTGAAGCGTTGAGACTACTCTACTCGACGGTCAAGCCGCTACCTACAATAGACTCTGACGGGCTCCTCAGGGTCGGGGCGGCCATAAGCCCCTTCGACGTGGAGAGGGCCCGCATGCTGGATAGGGCTGGGGCCGACGTGTTGGTTGTAGATGTCGCACACCTCCACAATGCAAACGCGATAAGCGCGCTCGCAAGGCTCTCCAAAGAAGTATCCGCTGAGATTGTTGCTGGAAATCTCGGCACAAAGGAGGGTGTACTAGATGTACTCTCGCGTGTTGAAAATGTCGCGGGTCTAAGGGTCGGTATATCCAGCGGGAGCATATGTAGCACAGGTGAAGTCGCTGGGGCAGCTGTCCCCACGCTTACGGCGGTCATGAATGCCAGAGAGGCTCTCGAGGAGCTCGGGCTCCACGGTAAAATACCAATCATTGCAGACGGCGGCGTAAGGAACCCTGGTGACGCGGCTAAAGCGATCATTGCAGGCGCGAGCGTGGTCATGGGTGGCAGAATCTTCGCGGGTACAGAAGAGTCGCCAGCCCCTAAGATTAGAGTTGGGGGCAAGGTGTACAAGCCGTACAGGGGGATGGCGAGCCGTGGGGCTATGGAGAGGAGGTTCGCGGCCGACAGATACTCGAAGCCCAGCAAGGCTATAGAGGAAGGCGTCGAAGGCCTCGTGCCCTATAGAGGGTCGGCCCTCGAAGTCCTGGCAGAGTTCGCCTCAGGCCTCCAGGCTGCGCTAGGCTACGCAGGAGCGCCAAGCATAAGAGATGCCTGGACAAAGGGGAGGCTAGCAAGGGTATCGGCTGTAGGTATTAGGGAGGTAAGACCCCACGATATAATGACTTAAGAGGTGGCCCCTCGTGACCAGAGGGTTTGAGGGAGGTAAGAGCATTCACACTACTGGCAGGACATTCTTCCTCAAGGTCCCGGCCGAGGGGAGACCTCACACAGCTATCGAGGAGCTCCTATCCTCTCAAGGCGTGAAAGCTGCGGTAATCCAGGGCATAGGAGGGTTCAGGTGGGCCCGCCTAGCAGTATTCTCACCTATAGAGAATAAATATTACCCCAAGGACTTTGAGGCTAAAGCTGGTAGGGTTATCGAGGCAGCCTCCCTCACTGGCAACAGCATCCTAGGCCCTGATGGAAGATACTACACGCACCTCCACGCAGTCATAGCCGTTGATGCAGACAGTGTAGCAGCGGGCCACTTAGTGGATGCAATAGTGGACCCGTTCTTGGAGTTAGTGATTATCGAGCTTGTAGACGGCTACGAGGCCTTGGCTGGACTCCTCAGCCATCGCTGGATGGGGTTAGGTAGTCAAGGATCCCCTTCTTCCTCCGGCTCTTCTCCTTAACCCATCTGTAAATCTTTTCGAGGTTGACCCTTTTGTACTCGAGGCCAGCCTCTTCTAGGAGGCGGATAGCGGCCTCAGTAAAGTCGGGTGCAACGAGGATCCCTCTCACATTGACCCCCTTACGCTTGAAGTAGTCAACGTATCTGAGGAGCTGGCGA
>JALURD010000259.1 GCA_027057815.1 Acidilobaceae archaeon
TCACTGGGATCAGGCACGACCTAGTCATAGTAGAGTTCTACGGTCAGTTGGAGGTCCAGCCTAGGCCTAAATGGCTCTGGGAGTTCAGCGGCAAGTTTTCGGGCGCTATCACCATAGCTAACATAACAGACGAGTTCGTGAAAGATATTCATGACTACTACAGGGTAGGCGATATAGTCATAGCCAGGACCCTCAATAGGGGGAACCCGTACCACCTCACCACTAAAGGCCCCCAGTATGGAGTAGTCTTCGCCCAGTGCTCCCGTTGCGGGGCCCCCTTGGAGCCCGTTAACCCTAGGACCATGAAGTGTCCCAGATGTGGGGCTGTGGAGAAGAGGAAGGTTAGCGTCCTCGCAGGCTCGAAGATCCTATATACCGCGTTGAAGAGGACACTGGCGATCCCCCACTTCTAGGGGGTGATCTCCCCCTGCCTTCCCGCTTAAAGAAGAGGACGTTCTCGATTAAGATACCCCCACTGGCGTACGCAGAGCTTGAGAGGTTCCTCGAGAGAGTAGCTGAGGCCGTAAAGTCCTACGGTGCATCCATTAGAGTAGAGGGCGATAGGGTGGTAGTCGAGGTCTACGGACAAGAGTTTATGATACGTGAAAGCTGGATCAGGCTGAAGAAACTCCTAGCCGAGTATGCGCCGCCCAGGGGTAAACGCGGCTACTCTCTCCGACTCGTCGCTAAGGAGGTCGGCCTAGCTATACCGGGAGACGTCTTAGCTGTAGTGCTCAAGGAGGAGGGATCCCAGGCACGTTATGAGGGAGGAGACTTTCTCGAGACCGACGCTGAATTCAATCACGTAGTGGATGCTGCGGCTAGGATTAGGAGGGCCATCGAGGAGGCCCGGTTGCTGGCCTCGACCAGGACTGCTAAGAAGGCCGTCATAGCCGTCGCTGCTTTGACGGGGAGGCCCGTGGCTGAGATTGTAGAGATGGGCCTAGCCTCAGGTCTTCTATCGGAGGATGACGAGGGAAGGATAGTTATTAAGAGGCCGTGGACCGAGGTTGTCCCGGAGCTGAAGGAGGCTGTGGAGCATGGTGTACGGGGCGCTTAAGTTTGAAGCTGAACTGGAGACCGACAGAAAGGCTAGGTACGTCATAGAAGGCGAGGACCACACTCTAGGTAACCTCCTGGAGAAAACGCTTTCTACCATCAACGGAGTCGTGGTGGCCTACTACGAGTCGCCCCACCCGCTTGAAAACAAGATAATAGTCTACATAGAGACGGATGGATCCATCAAGCCCAGGGAGGCTCTTAAGAGGGCCTTAGAGAGGATCCTTGAGATGAACGAGGAGTTCAGGAAGTTGTACCTGGAAAAGCTCCGCGAGAAGGGCGTGGATTACTCAGACTGGGATACACGCTGAGGTCGCAGGTCTTGAAGAGGGAAGCCAGGATCCTAGTCTCCTCATCCTCTAATGGATGGGTCGTCGGGCTAGTGGTTAGAGGCCTATCCATCGACGGCTTGGTTGTAGCGAGGAGCTGCGCTGGTGCATGCTTGGAACTGTCGAGGCTAGGCTATATGGGAGAGCTGAGATACGCCATAGGGCCCTGCACCTGCGGGCTGCCGAAGCCTCCCCAGACGCCCCCCGAGATAGCAGGCATGAAGACGCTCGCGGACTCAGCAGCAGCGTCCGCCGTGAAGCTGGCCAGGCTAGTTGGGGAGGTCTGCGGAGGCCAAAACCCGCCCCCCAAGTAGCATTCTAAACCATTAAAAGCCCCGGTGAGTGCCAAGCGCATAGTTCAGGCAAGAGGGGGTGTAGGTAAGGTGAAGTTCTGTCCAAAGTGTGGGTCGATACTAGTGCCACAAGTAATAGAGGGCAAGCGCTACCTGGTATGCCCCTCTTGCGGGTACAAGGAGGAGGTTCAGGGAGGCACGGGCTTTAAGGTCCGCGTGAAGATCAAGCATAGCCCGAGAGAGAAGCTGGTAGTAGTAAACGCTAACGCAGTACCTCCAACAGCGAGCAAGGTAAAAGGCACAATCAGATGCCCAAAGTGCGGCCACGACGAGCTCCTGGCTTGGATGCAGCAGACGAGAGCCGCGGATGAGCCTCCCACGAGGTTCTACAGGTGCACTAAGTGTGGTTATACTTGGAGGGAGTACGCTTGACGAAGCCCCAGGGCGGAGACGTCTGTTTTTACATACTAGTCGCTCTTCAAGGTGTTAGAAGGGCCAGGAGAGACCTTGCAGAAGCCATTGACAGGACCCCAGCCACCATTTCATCCAAACCCCTCATTGAGGGAGCACTAAAGCTGCTCATGGGAGTATCCAACGCCCTAACAAGAGCCGCCCAAGAAGGAGGCTGCGACATCTCCAAATACTTCCTCGGCGAAAGCGGAGTCGACCTACAAGAGTCAAGCCCAGATATTTAGATCAGTACCCATTACCTCCTAGATAGGCCTAGTTAGAATCCAAACTTGAAAACCTGAACGTGGCTGAGGCCGCCTATTCGGAGCACACTCTCGGGATCAACGAGGCCCAGCTTCACCGCCTTATCGATTACCCTGTCGCCGGCAAGGACTAGCACGTCAGCCTCGACTAGAACCTTTTCAACCTTTTCCTCGTCAACCAGGTCACCTTTATAAAACTCCTCGGATACTATTATACCCACCCTAGCATCATCGTCATACGCTGCTTTCCCGAGTACTTCCTCGTCGGCTACCGCAGCCATGACCCCTCCATACGGTAGCTGGTAGAATTTAACGTAGTACATCCCCAACCCGGCTACACCTGCTATTCCGTTTCTTTCACATGCCCCCTGAGAGCTATAGCTGTTTCAGAGGATCCTCCACATGGATCGACGAGCATCGAAGTATACACGGCCGCTTCGCCTCAGCTCGGTGAAAAGCCTCTCGTACCTCCCCATCTGCCTTGCAGCTTCTATGGGATCCGAGGTCTTCACGGAAGCCAGGAGCGCCACGAACTCCTCATAGGCCCTCCTATCCATGACGGCTATGTCACCCTCCATCTCTATTACGACAGCCCCAACCTCTTCAGCCTCGGACTTCAACCTTAACGGCCCCAGCCCCAGCTTAGCCTTGGCTTCACTGCCGAGTATGAAGCCCTCCTTAGCTAGGACCTCTGCTAAGTTGGAGCCTCCCTTGCTTCTATGCCTCTGCCTGACCCTGCCCCCGGCTCCTGAGGATTGAAGCTGCTTGGAGAGCTTCTCCACCTCCGCTTTGAGGGACTCCACTTCTCTACGCATAGCCTCTATCTCATCGACTATCCTCGAGAGGAACCTAGCTGCAACTTTCTCAGCTGCAAGTTCTGCTGCTCTCTCAGCTATGATTTTATCGCACTCACCAGCTTTACCTTCAACTGGGCGCCGGCCCCCGCCAAGGTATTCATCTATTCTCCTGCCTTTCCCCATTAACCTGCCCCAATAGGGATCCCTCTCGGGGGGAGGTAGTTAAACCGAGGAGTCTGCTGGATCAGCTTCTTAGCTAAGAATTTAAGTTGAAGCCAAAAAGCTGCCGAGCGGCTTGAATGCTAAGTGGCTAGGTTTCTATTACTCTATCCTTGAAGGTGGCTAGGAGGTCGATTATCGGCTTGCCATCGACGTCTATGGGCCTCTTTGCTGGCGGCATGTCGAGGTAGCCCGGCACAAGCTTTTCTAGCCTCCGCTGGAAGGGCTCTTTGGTCTTGTCTATCATTATAATGCCTAGCGGTATTCGGTCTCCCCACTCCACGGCTTTAGCTAATATCGCCGGCATCTTCTCCTTGAAGTCCTCCGGCTTGTTAATGTAGGGATCGTAGTCTGGTTCCTCCTCGTCCAGATAATATATCCTCTCCTCGTACCACTTAGCAGTCATTATGTTATTGTACGTCGGACACGGCTGGAGCACATCGACTAAGGCGGTTCCTGGATGCTTGATCGCCGCCTTAATCAACTCCTTCAGCTTATCAGTGTGGTACGCGTAGCCCCTAGCTATGAATGTGAAGCCTGACGCTATTGCTAGCAGAAGTGGGTTGACTGCATCCTGTATGTTAGGCGCCGTCAGCGCCTTTGTCTGGATCCACGCTGGGAGCGTTGGACCCGCTTGACCCTTTGTAAGACCATATACCGCGTTGTCGTGCATTATTATCGTTATGTCTATGTTCCTCCTGCCCACTGCTACGAAGTGGCCCGCACCTATGCCGAGCAAGTCGCCGTCGCCGCTGGTAACTACTACTGTGAGTTCTGGGTTAGCGAGCTTGATCCCTGTTGCTACTGGTATAGGCCTGCCGTGTATTGTGTGAACCCCGCTTACGTTAACATAGTATGGAGTCCTGCTGCTGCATCCTATACCAGAGACTAGGACTGTTCGGGCTGGGTCTAAGCCCAGCTCCGCGAATGCTTTGTATATGGCTGTCAGTATTCCGTAGTTACCGCATCCAGGACACCATTGGACCCAGTTGGGGGTCCTGTATTCCACCCAACTCTTAGCCCTAGACGCCATCCCTCATCACCTCCAAAGGCGAACCAGTCTCTAGAACTTTGAGGATAGCATTGTAGACCTCATGCTCGTGTATTGTGCGGCCGTTAACTTTCCTTATCCTATGATGTACGTCTAAGCCCGTGTACATCTTGACTATACTTGCCAGCTGGTCCATTGCATTAGCTTCGATAGAGATTATCTTTTCACTCCCGGCTAGCACGTCAGCTACCTCCCTAGCTGGGAATGGGCTCAGGAGCCTGACCTGGAGGAAGTTGACCCTAATGCCTTTGGCTTCTAGGGCTTCCATAGCATCAAGTATCGGTCCCTTAGTTGAGCCCCATGAGAGTATAGTTATTTTGGCGTCGGGGTCTCCATGGAGCACCGCTTTATCCTCCATCGGCAGGTCTTTCAAGACCTTCTCCATCTTCTTCATTCTCTTTTCTATCATTTGCTCTCTTACCACCGGGTCCTCGGTTGCTACGCCGTCCTCTAAGTGTTCTAGGCTTGTGTTTAGCTGCTTGGCCACGCCCACGGGGGCCCTCGGGCTTATGCCGTCATCGCTGAGCTTGTATCTGACGTAGTCGTTGCTAGCCGTTGTTAGGAAGCGCCCCCTGCTAATCCTTACATTGCTGACGTCGAAGGGATCTAGCGTCTTTATTGATGAAGCTATTGTTTTGTCAAGGAGGTGTATTACTGGTGTTTGATATTCCTCGGCCCAGTTGAGGGTCTTTATGGCATCGTAGAAAGCCTCCTCATGGTCGCCGCTTGCCAGAACTATCTTCGGGGCGTCTCCGTGGCCCGAGAATATTGAGTGGAGTAAGTCCTGCTGGCCAACCCTTGTGGCCATGCCAGTGCTGGGTCCCGCCCTCTGCCAAACGGTGATGACCACAGGAACCTCCATCATAACAGCCATGCTTATGGCCTCATTCATGAGGCTTAAACCGGGGCCGCTGGTAGTAGTTGAAGCTCTTGCGCCAGCTAAAGCCGCCCCAATCGCCATGTTTATAGCTGAAATCTCATCCTCCGTCTGAAAGACTATAACGGGCGCCTTCGCCATTCCAAGCCTTTCAGCGGCCTCCTTCGTGAGCTGGGCTAGCCTGTGACCCTCCATGTACAGCGCTTCGTCGGCTGCCGGCGTTATTGGGTAGTATGTCTGCACCGTTAAGCCGCCTGCGACTTTACCCATAGCTACGAAGTCATTGCCCGTCCCAACTATCCTAGTCCTGCCCTTGAATGGCCCGTCAGGCAGCGGGTCGGCTAGGCCATAGTTTTCCTCGACGAGCTTGTAGGCGTGCCTCACTGCGACTATGTTAGGCTCTATGACTCTCCTCTTGCCAGCGAAGAACATCTCAATGGCCTTCATGACCTTCTCGGCTTCAACGCCTAGGAGGGCGAAAGCCGTTGCGACTCCTATGGTGTTTGCTGCCCTTGAAACTGAGACTAGGGGCCTACGGGTTTCTTCTGCCACCTGTTTGACTATACTCTTGATTTGTATGCCTACAAGCTTCACCTTCTTGACTTCGGACAGGTAGGAGAGAGCCCCCGCCGCTGAGGCTTCATACCCCATGGATTCTAGCTTAGCCTTTATCCTCTGCTTCAGTGGCCGCGCCATCGGGGCTATTCTGTCTATCTTGACAGCCTTAGCGGCCTCGTCATATACGAGTATTCCCCCCTCCTTAACGTCGTCCATGTGTGTTAGGATGCTCTCAGCATCTAAGGCCACTACTGCATCTACCGGGAGTTTAACGCTCCTCGATACCTTGTCACGGGCGCGTAGGTTGAAGTAGCTATGGGCTCCTATGATGTTACTGTGGTACTCTCTGACGCCATATACGTCGTAGCCTTTGAGGGCTAGAGCCCTCACCGCTACTTGGCCAGCAGATTCTATGCCGCCACCCTGGGGGCCTCCTATTATCAGCGAGATGTCTACAGCCAACACGCACACCCCTTAAGGGCTAGATCACTCAATCGCAGCTACAATCTCCTCCTTCACATCAGGCTCCACATAGGAGCCCTCATACACCCGATGGCCCCGCTGGAGGTGTATTTCCACTTCCTCCCAGCTTATTCTAGTCCTGCACGTTTCACACCAATAAAATACCCCTTTCTTAACAGTGACAGGCTCCCAGTCCCCGCACGAGTCCTCGTCTAGAGTGAGGCGCGTGTGACGCATGCACAAACCTATAGAGGGATAGTGGAAATGCGGCCTCCACCTTCTGCATGTGGCGCATACTCTCCCCTTTTCTCCCAGCGTCGTCACACCCCCCAGCGGGGCCAGCCCGCATGACCCAAGGCCCCACTAACGGGGGGTTTAGTGTCGTCGGTTAGATTATTGCAAGAACGCATGTTTACCTATATATTATAACCTATGGCCCACAATGTTGGGTCATCTAAAGAGTATCATTAAGTGATCATCGCCTCATACCAAGGCTCCTTCTCGGTGGTCGGTTCTTCATGGCCAGCCCTCTGCTGGCTCAGTGCACCGGGCTCCGGCATTGTTTAAGGCTCGCCGAGGTTTATCAAGCATGCTCTAGGGCTGGGGGAGGAACACTTGTCAGAGGGTTACGGACGTGTGCTCGAGGCGATTAGCCGTGTTATGGCATCGCTCGACAGGCTGGAGAGAAGGATCAACGAGCTAGCAGAGTCCATAGATTCCATCGCGCTTACCATTTACCTGCAATGCTTCTCAGACCGGGTGGGTGGGCTGAAAAAGGTTGCAAGGCTAGGCGTGCCAGCCGGGCTCTCCTTCATCGCCTGGGATAAAAGGGGTAAAGTATACGCCGCTAGGGCCAGAGTGGTATGCACCTACGATGATGCCAAGTGGCTATCCGAGAGGGCTCTAAGCATTACGGAGACCCTTGAAGCCGAGGAAGTGATCCCCGTCCTAGTCTGCAGCAAATACAAGGGGCCAGAGCCGCCTGCAGACGTTAAAGTCATACTCTGCTGAGGCGCGGCTGGTATCACCGCCCAGACCACTCTATTACATTAATTCGACGTAGAAGATTCAGGGGTAGGCGTTGAAAGGGAGCCTTGAGACTAGGACCGCGTCAAAGGAGGAGATCATTGAGTGGATACGGTCTAGAATAGAGGAGCTTGAGAACGAGCTAAGGATACTCAAGAGCATACTATCTATGATGGAGGGAGGCGG
>JALURD010000260.1 GCA_027057815.1 Acidilobaceae archaeon
GCTGGCTGTGGGGTCTACTAATACTAATTTTGGCTATAATCCTAGTGTATGCTCTAATAACATCACTTTCCAGGCCTCCAGTGAGAGAGGAGGAAAGGCTCGAGAGAACGTTGGAGAAGCTGGAAAGGAAGATTGAGAGGTTAGAGGAGAAGCTCGAGAAAGAGAAGAGGTAGTTAAAAATAGAGCCTGATGTAAGATCAACTAATCTCTCAACATGTTTACTATTCCTTTGTGTAATTAAATCGTGTTAGCTATAAGATTTGGTGGGCCCGCGGGGATTTGAACCCCGGACCTCCGCCGTGTCAGGGCGGCGTCCTAACCAGGCTAGACGACGGGCCCCCATAGCCAGTTCCACCTTCACTAGGGCGGGGGTTATAGGAGTTACGTGGGCCTTACTAACCACTCGGCAATCATTGATCCAGAAAGGTTTATGGATAGTAGGAGACACTAGACTTCTGAGGGCCGCGGCTGGCGGCCGACGGGCCCCCCAAACGGGGGGCCTGAGGAAACTCCGCCCTCCCCGCGGCAGCCGGGCCCCGCAAGGGGCGCGGGTGAAACCCGCGGCTCCGGCACAGAAACGACACGGCCCCCCGCAATGTCGAGGAAGCGGCGAGGCCCGCCCGGGCAACCGGGGGGCAGCAACCCGCGGAGGAAGCGGGGGGATGCGGTGAAACGGCCGACCCCGGCGGAGCAAGGCCTCCGAGCAATGAGGGCCGCGCGAAGCTCGGGGGGTAGGCCGCTGAGTCGAATGCCGCCGTAGTACAGAAGGCGGGTTACAGCCGCGGCCCCTCCACGCTTTCCTAGTGCCTCGCGCAACTGGGATAACGCTCATAAGAGTCTGCGGGCCTGAGGGACTGATCGGTGGGCCCGTCGTCTAGCCTGGCTAGGATGCGGGGTACGCCGAGCCCTAAGAGGGGCGGCGCCCGACTCGGGACCCCGTGGTCCGGGGTTCAAATCCCCGCGGGCCCACCAAATCCTATAGAACCGGCAGTGTGTATGATGTAGTCGTTATGTGTTTTAATAATTGAGATCATGCATCGGCCATGTTACCTGCTATCTTTTGTATGAAGCTTCTTATTCTAGGGTTTGAATTGAGGACATCGTGCGGGTCCCCCTCAGCTATTATTCTGCCTTTCTCCATGTAAATTATCCTGTCAGCTGCTTCTAGGGCAAAGTCTATCTCATGAGTTACTATTATCATGGCCTTACCCATTCGAGCTACGTCGTATAGGGCTTCTAGCACGTCTAGTCTTGATTCGGGGTCCAGTGCACTCGTCGGCTCATCTAGTAGGAGTAAGTCTGGGTTCATTGCGAGTGTTCTAGCTAGGGCCGCTCTTTGCTGTTGCCCACCGCTTAGCTGGGAGGGATACTTCTCTGCTAAGTCCTCTATTCCGAATAGTCTGAGATACTTCAGAGCTATTTCCTCTGCCCTCTTCTTCGGAATTTTCTTTACTACGCGGAGGGGGAATGTTACATTGTCTATTACCTTCATGTGCAAGAATAACCCGTAGTGTTGTGGCAGATATCCTATCCTAGAACGGATCTCCCTCAGTCTCTTTTCGTCTCTAATGGCCGTGATGTCTACTCCCTTGAAGATTATTCTTCCGGCAGATGGCTCCACTAACCTGGGTATTGCTTTCAATAGCGTTGTCTTCCCTGAACCACTTGGACCCATTATCACGACTCTCTCGGATGAGTTAACGGAGAAGCTGATGCCATGGAGTACTTCTTCACCTTTATAGCCCGCCCTTAAGTTTTCGACTCTAAGTGTTGTCACCTTGCCCACCTCTCGAAGCCCGGTATTGCTAGCATTCTCTCGGCGCTTCTAGCCGACTTCATGAATGCATACGAGACTCCGAGATATATGAGGGCTACCAGCATGTAAGCTTCAAGCGCTCTAAATGTGGCGGCGGTCATGTACTCGCCTACTCTCGTAAGCTCCATGACACCTATGACGCTAGCGAGTGCGCTCTCCTTCAGTAGTATCACGTACTCATTAGTCAAGGCAGGGATGGCGTTTCTCACAGCCTGAGGTAAAACAACGTAGCGTAGTATCTGAGCTTCGCTGAGACCAAGGGATCTGGCCACAAGTAGTTGCTCCTCATGTATACCCTTTATGGTAGACCTCACAATCTCAGCCTGATATGCACCGCTGTTAAGGCCTATCGCTAGTGTTGCAGCAGTGAACGCGTCAAGCCTTATGCCAAGGTTGGGCAGGCCGAAATAGAGCATTAGTATCTGGACTAAGAGCGGTGTGCCTCTAAAGAATGCTATGTAGGCCTCCGCAAAAGCCTTGAGTGG
>JALURD010000261.1 GCA_027057815.1 Acidilobaceae archaeon
ACCTCCTCGGAGAACATTCCAACAGCACTTATCGCTAACCCTGTACCAGAGAGTAGCTGGGAAACATAGAGTACGTACCTCTCAACATTATTCATTCGTATCATCCGATTTAACAGGTAAAGTATAAATGATGCATAATTATAATTTATGGTTAAACGTCTCCAGCAGTTAAGAGTTTAAGAGTTACCGCATCTACTGCTGCAAGCCATGGCTTGATCCTGAAGCGCTGGCTTCCATTACTGGCTCAGCCACCTCGTGCTGCCTGGCTCCGGCCCGTTTTTTGGCTAATCTTCTCTCGGCTAACTTGACTGAAGTGTAGAGGAGGAGGAAGTAGGGTATCGCAAGCATCATCATACCCAATCCTGTAGGGTCAGGGCTTATGATCGCCCCCAATATCATAGAGGCTATGAATGCATACTTCATGCCTGTGCCCTTGAACTTTTCTATTCCTACTATCTCATAAACTATTAGTATGTAGATAACCAGTGGGACCTCGAACATAAGCCCTGTAGCTAGCATGAGTTTCACTATAAGAGAGAATAGTCTCTCTATATCAGCGAATGCTACTAGTCCATGTTCCCCCGCTATTACTATACTCATTATGAAGAGGAATCTTAAAGCCCAAGGTATGACTATGAAGTAGGCCATTAAGACGCCAAGGACGAAGAGTCCTAAGGCTGCCAGGGAGTACTTTTTAATTACTTCTTTTTCGTGTTTGTAGAGTGCGGGTTCCAGGTAGCCAGCTATTTCCCTTGCTATTACTGGCGCGGCTCCAAGAATGCCCAGGAGGATTGTTGATAGGAAGAGTACGTTAAAGCCCGCAAAGGGGCTGAACTGAGCTAACTGTATATCATACGTTTTACCCATAAAAGTAATATTTTGGGGAACTACATGTTTAATTAAAAGTTTAGGAAACGCACTAACTAGTGGAGTATATGGGGAAAGACTGTAGGGTAAAGCGGAAAGAATTACAGCCGAAATGAAGATAGCGGTGAATATCCTCTTCAACCTAACCCCTAGCTCGACTACATGATCCCACAGCGGTGCTTCCGGAAGCTCCTCCTCGGACAAGGCCTTCCTACCCTACCTACCCTACCAGTGCCAGCCCTTCGGTATCTCCGCTGACTCGCTGCCTCTCACCAAGGCAGACAGGGGAGCACAAATCTTTATTAAAACTCGCTTGTTGAAGAAAGAAGTCGGGTGCCAGGGAGTGGGTATAGGCCCCTTCCAGACCGGCGAGTTGCTGCTGATATTCGTTGTAATACTAATCCTGCTAGGCCCGAAGAAACTGCCAGAGCTAGCTAGGGCGTTCGGTCAGGCCATTAACGAGTTTAGGAAAGCAGCCCAAGGAGCCACAGAGCCAGCCCAAGAGGCAGTACAAGCCGCTAAGAAGAGCGTCGAGTCCCCTGTAGTTGAGGTTATAGAGGAGGGAAAAAGGAAGGCCTGAATAGCGGGTAGCCCCCCACCTTTATTAACTAGTTTTTATTGACTAGAAAACTAGTGCGATGGCTACAATTAGCGATATTAGTGTTGGTAGATGAGGCAAGAACTCCCTAACGTTGCCTTTGAATGGAACCTTCTCGAGAACGTACACCCTGTAGAGCACGTAGAATAGCGAGTAGAGGCCGAAGAGCAGGGTTGCCGTTAGGGCCGCTATCCCAGCCGGGTTTTTCACAGGGTCAATCTGTGGCGGCGGCTGAATAGTTGTAGGCTTCAGGATTTCAAGGACTGAGACGCCTGCGTATCCGAGCAGGGCTGCGGTGAAGCCTATGATAAGTGTTGCCGCCACACCCATTACTATGAATAACTGCGGCACCTCTCCTACCGCGGGGTTGGGGCTACTGCCCCTCTTCACTTCCTCTGCTTCCCTGGTTACCTTCTCCGAGTACCAGGCTGCTAGGTAGACTAGTAGGGCTGCCATGGCGACTCCGAAGAGTGCTGTTCCGACCTCGGCTGCCACCTGGGATCCCGGTGCGTTCGCCATGACGCCAGCTACGAGGGGCAGGAACGCTGCTATAATTATCGCGGTTGACATGTAGAATACGGTGTAGTATGGGTCCATCTCGCCCTTCTTACGCTTTGCTAGTATTCTTAGGCTTGGAAATATCACGATTGCCGGAGCTAGAAATATTGATAGCGCCACAGCCTTGGATGAGTAGCCTAGGGTGGCCGCCCCCCATACGGTTAGCACTGCAAGCAGGGTTACTAGGTATAGCATGATCGACGTGGCCGCATACCTTTCCAAGGGGTCCGCCGTCCTATTCTTGTCTATGAAGGGTATCAGTATGAATACGAGTGGCG
>JALURD010000262.1 GCA_027057815.1 Acidilobaceae archaeon
GCCCCCTCACAGGCCCCCGAATCCTGAAGGGGAGGGCCTCGAGTATTTGGTGGTCCCCTCCTCATCCCGGCCCCTCCTTCATTAAGTACTACCGGAGTTGATAAGACTGGGCCGGGCGGGCGCGGGTAGCTCCCTATAGGCCCTGCCGGCTAGTATGGTCGTGCGCTGAGCAGGGGCTGGTATGCGTTGCTTATAGGCCATCTAGCGGATACCCATGTAGGAGCGAACCACTTCGGAGTGCAAGACTACCCCGAGGACACTATTGAAGTCTTCAGGGAAGCTATGGAGTTACTCGTGGACGAGAGACCCGACGCCATAATAATAGCTGGCGACCTCTTCGACAGGCCACGGCCCGAGAACAAGCTAGTCATAGAAGTGGCCAGGATACTCCGCTGGGCCTCCAGTGAGAGGGGAGTCCCAGTTGTGCTTGCCGTGGGCGAGCATGACCAGCCTCCGAGGAGGGACTCCCCGAGCGTCTGTCTCGTAGCGGAGGCGGCTGGAGACGGAGTCTACGCACCAACGCCGGGGCGCGTAGATTCGCCGGTAGATGTTATGAGAAGCATGACCATAAAGGCTGGGAGAGGCTACGTCATGGTTCTACCGTTTATGAGGGGATCCCCGGAGAAGCGTAAGAGGATAACAAAGACACTCCTGGAGGCGGCCGGAACCGTCGCTAGGATGCTCGGCGGCAGGGTAGTCTTAGCTGCCCACATCGGCATCTCTACAGCCACAGTGCCTGATGACGCCATCGCCGAGCCCGCCCATCTACCCCCAGTCGACTACGCCGCATTAGGCCATGTCCACAGGCCCTTCCAGGATCCCGGAGGTGGGGGGATCCCTCCTCATGCATACCCTGGCACTCTCGTCCCCATAAAGGTAGACGAGGTAGGTGTCGATGAGAGAGGCCCTCTCCTGGTGGACCTAACAGGCTCGGAGGCCTCGATTACGAGGCTCAGGGTTGAGCAGCCGAGGAGCCACGTAGTCGCCAGACTCAGGGTTAGGAGTGTGAGGGCTGCACTCGAGGAGCTGGCTTCCATACTTCGGGGGGTCCCACGGAAGAGGAAGCCGACCATTGCACACCTGTACCTAACCATACCCGCAGATCCCGCCCTATCCAAGACGCCTGTGGCTAGGGAGGTAGCGTTGAGGGCGGGCGAGGTGCTCGGAGTTATAGCGAGGATAGTGAGAGTGTACAGGGAGAGGCCCCGTTCACTGCAGCCCACCTCAAGCGCTGCGGGCGAGGTTGAGGTCGCCGAAGCCATTACGGGTGATAGGGATCTCGCCGAGTTCCTCGTGAAGCTTAAGGAGGCCCTGCTGGCCGGGGATAGGGATGAAGCCAGAGAAATATTAGATGAGATGCTCAGCGATAGATTCGACGGCGTGTGGGCCCGGATTCTTGGAAGCAGTCCCGGGAATAAGTCAGGCCTTGGGAGGTGGATAAGGTGACTCTAGTCCTTAAACGCGTCGAGCTTAGGAACTTCCTTAGCCACCAATCTACAGTGGTAAGCTTCGATAGGGGAGTCACTGTACTCGTCGGAGAGAATGGTGCTGGGAAGAGTAGCATCGTAGACGCTGTCTATCTGGCACTCACGGGGGACTACAGCGTTAGAGGCACATCTAAGGACTCCCTGATTAGGAGGGGAGCCCCTTCAGCTAGCGTCGCGGTCGAATTCGAGGATACAGCCACGGGAAACGTGGTCCGTATAGACGTTAACATACCGCGCGGGAGAAGCGCTTCCATGACGCTCAGGATCAATGGTAGGCTTGAGGCTACTGGGGTGAGGGAGGTCCCAAGGGTGGTGGCCCAGCTCCTCGGGATCCCGGCATCAGAGCTGAGGGAAGCCAAGGGGACCGCTAAGTATGCCCTAATACTCAGGCAGGGCTACCTTAGGGAGATAGTCGATTACCTCACCAAATCGCCTGAGGAAAGGAGTAGGTTCTTCGATAACGTCCTAGGAGCGTCGGCCTACAGGAAGGCCGGGGAGGCCCTTAGAGACCTCGACGTGGAGGTTGAGGGCTTCAGAATCACGGCATCGCAGACCAGCGTTAGGATGCTCAACTCGAATGCTGAGAAGCTTAGAAGAGAGGCGGAGAGGCTCAGAGGCGAGAGGGCGGGGCTCCAGAGGGAGGTAAAGGAGCTGGAGGCCAAACTCTCAGAGGTGGAGGCTCAGCTCGCGGAAGCGTCGAAGGCGAAGGAGGAATACGAGAAGCTCAGGGGGGCCTTGGAGAGGGTAGAGGAGAGGCTCAGAGAAGTCGAGAGTGAACTATTGAGGCTCGAAGGCGAGGCCGCCAAG
>JALURD010000263.1 GCA_027057815.1 Acidilobaceae archaeon
CTTTCACGCCAGCCCTGCTAAGCAGGCTGGCGTTGACCGGTGTTTCAACGACTACATACGGGTACAGCTTGACCCCTACCCTTTTGGCTTCTTTACTCGCTTGCTCGAACCGGTCCCAGTAAGATTCAGCGTTTAATACCAAGAAGAAGTCGGCCTTGGTAAGCCTTGAATATATTTCGTGCAGAGGCTTCCTCATACTCAGAATCAGCCCGGCTTCTATGGAGCCGCTATACCTCATCCTCACCATTTCAACAGCCTCCTCGGGAGTGACGTCGGATACGTAGGTGGATCCCTGCGGCGTGTCTCCCCTAAGGAACACTATCCTGCGGAACCCGGCTATCCCTAGAGATCCCACTATGGATTCCATTGCAATCCTGTTGTGGTCTACCACCCTGACATGGGGTATGGCTGCGAGGCCATGCGAGCATTGGAGTATGTGAGCCACTATTAGGCTCAGCGACCTAGGCACACCCATGGGGCTGTCGGGGACATCTATCCAGTCAGCGTAGCGTGCAGCGGAGGCTAATGCTGATAGCTTCATGGGGCTCCTCGTGGGCTCAACCTCGGCTAGTAGCTCCAATACTATAGCACCTCTAAGCCACCTGCTATGAATGCTATTAGGCCTAGAAGCATGTAGGCTAGAACCCTTGTTTTGTGCCTTAAAGCCTCATCCCTCGTGGGCTCCTTAATAATTCTGTATGAATCGTAGACGAAGCCAGCGTCCACTATTGCGACGAGCGCCGCATAGACCAGCGGGTTCTCGAGAAGTCCTAGAATGAGTGGAAGGGGGCTAACGGCCACAGCTGCCATGTAGAGGAGTGCAGCCACCAATGCAGCTTTGCGCTCGCCGAATGATACAGCTATCGTCCGCACGCCCGCAAACCTGTCGCCTTCAACATCTGCTATCCCTTTCACTATCTCTCTGGCCAAGGCAGACGAGAATATCATGAACCAGTAGACAGCTATCCTCCAGTCCCACGAGCCTGTCAAGGCTGCACCATAGAGGAGTGGAACCGAGACCGAGAATGCTACCATCGCGTTACCTGGGAAGCCCAGTCTTTTGCCTTTCCAACTGTACACAACGCCCACAGCCCACGCTATGAGCGCTATCATAAAGGTGGCGATGCCCGTGAGTGCTGAAAGGGCTAGGCCAGCTACACTGTACACCGTGAAACAGGCCCATGCACCCTTAAGGGAGATCTGACCGCTCGGTAGAGGCCTCCAGGGGGCATTCACTCGATCAATCTCTAAATCAAAAATGTCGTTAACGACCATGGCCGAAGCAGAGATAAGGAAGCCCACGAGGAAAGCATCGATAGAGCGCGTGAGACCCGGGATCCCGCCGGAAGCTATGACAGCCCCCACTAGTACCGCAAATCCCACCATCAGCGAGTTGACGACCCTAGCCATCCTAAGACACGGGACGAACAAACACGAGCCCCTCAACCACCCACAGAAGGAGCCAGACTATAACCGGTGCGGCCAGAGAGCAAGATAGGCCACGTGCACACTAAACGCATAATAACATCACTACGTCAATAGGAATAGCTGGTGAAGCATGAAGCGACTATTAAGCCCCCTACACTCTTAGTCACCAGCATCATACTCCTAACCCTCACATTCGTCATCCTTTCAAATCCAGAATAATTCGCTGAACGAAGCATAGTTAATGAATACTGCAGCACTGCCTCAACCATAACTCCAGGAGGAGAGCTAACTATTTGCCATAGATGCCATCCACTTGCAATCAATTAAAAGGTAGTGAGATGACGATATCCATTAACCGCGTACATAATGATATGGAGATTGTAGTAGAAGTAAATGACGAGACCTTAACGGTCTATAAAGTCTCAGACAGAGCATCATACAACATCAACATTAATAGACGCGGGATTTACAAGGTTAAAAATAGTAAACCTAGGACAAGGAGTTGCATTCCATGACCTCGAGGTAATCGCCACAACAATAAGAGAAGACTATTCGACAGGCACATTCCTGGGACTACTCATAAGCACCACTGAAACCAAGGTAATAATGGCATTCTGCTATCCCGGCAAGCCTACAGGCTCGAAGAGAAAGCCACCAAGCAAAAAACTTTACTTAAATTAAATATTATCATAAAAAGTTCGCTATTATGTTTTGGTGGGCCCGCGGGGATTTGAACCCCGGACCTCCGCCGTGTAAGGGCGCTCCCACGAGGCCAGCGTTTAGCAACCGTAAACCCAGCCTCCACGCCCACCACCTCTATCAAACCCTCCATCAAACAGTAACGACAACCTCCAAG
>JALURD010000264.1 GCA_027057815.1 Acidilobaceae archaeon
GTCGATGCCCTGGACTAGAGTCCTAGGAGTCACTATGACCCTTACCTCGCCGCGCCTGGCAGCCTCCTCCACCTGAGCCCTGACGCTCTTGGGTACTAGGTGGTGGTGCACAGCGACTCGGCGGGATCCCTCCTCGCCGAGCCTCTCCCTAAGGGCCCTGGCAACCCTCTCGGCCGCGTTGATGCCAGGGGTGAAGACGAGGGTCACGCCTCTAGGCTCGACCCTATCCAGAGCGTACCACTCCAGTATCTCCAGAGGGTCTAGGGTTATCGATGGAACATCATAGCCCACGGCTTGGAGGAAACCTACAACTTTGAAGGCTTCTCCCCTAAACTTCTCGGGATCCCTGAGGGCAGAGGCGATCTCCCCTGGGAGCCCCTCTAATCCTCCAAGCCTTTCGAGTATGGCCTTCCTCACGCCTTCAAGGTTCTTTCCGAGGACTACTATGAACCTATTCGGGCGCCTAAAGGGCTTGCCAGGCACTATAACTGATCTCCTGCCGGTGACGTTTTCCAGGAATGATGCTAGGTCCCCGGGATTCGATAGCGTGGCTGTCAGCACTGCGACTTGGAGCCCCCCGCGACGTAGGGTAGACAGTATCTCGATGACGCCGAGTAGGAGAGCGAGCGAACGGGAGTCGTAGAAGTCTAGCTCGTCGACTACGAGCAGGGTTAGGGATTCGAGGGCAGGGGAGAGGACGCTCGACCCAGGCTTGACTAGGTGTTTCTTCAACTCGTGGAGAAGCATGGCCGGGTTGGTCGCGACTATATCAGCCCTCTTAACAAGGCTCCTAAGACCCTTAACCTCCCTCTTTGCCACGGAGTCCACTCCAACAACGCTTAGCCCGAGGGCCTTCGAGTACTCCTCCAACCTCGAGAGCTGGTCCCATGCTAGGGCGAGAGTAGGGTAAACAGCTACTACCTTGAACCTCCTCCCTAGCCAGGCCCAGCGGGCTACAGCTGCAATCCAGGCCTCCGTCTTCCCCGAGCCCGTGCCGCTGACCATTATGACGTTGAAGCCGTCAAGCAGAGCCTTGTAAGCCCTTTCTTGGTGTTCGTACATGAACGAGGCTCGGAGCCTGGTCCTAGCGAAGCCGGGGTGTACATCCTCGAAGGTTAGGTTGGATAAGGGAGGCTCAATCGCAGGCTCCTCGAAGGCGTCATAACTATACCCGTGCATCTCAAGCATATCAATAGTACTAGGTGTGGGAGCCCCCACAGCCCAAGCCCTCCGCTAGGGCTACGGCTCGGTAGTACTATGTCTCCCTTGGTACCGATAATAACCTGGGGGCCCCAAGCACCCGGTGGAGGTGCTGGGTTATGGGCAAGGTTGTAGTGATTCACTCAGTTGAAGGCAGGATAGTGGAGTCCACGGTTGAGGACAGGGGTTTATTCGAGGCTGTGAGGGATTACGCTCGCCGAGCCATGGAAGCCTGGGATGCCAGGAGGAGCGACTTCCTGGTCATGAGGGATAGGCGTAGGCTCAGCCCTGAGGAGGTGGACACACGCATGATCGCAGGCCTCGACGGCGTGGAGGTGGGTAGCGACGGTTTTGTGTATATGACAGTGTTCCTAATCAGCTATGACAACTCCTTCGTGGAAGGGGAGGGGGGTAGGGTTGAGGATTACATAGATAGAGGGATCTACTTAATAGCGCCTTTCATTAACGACGAGCTTAAAGCGTTCCTGGAAACGGAGGCCGCGGAGATGACCGCGCCTAGGAGCCCACCGAAGGGTCTCAGGGAGACCTAGCCTTCACTCAATATTTTAGCTATCATCCTTGCATGCAGATCCCTAGGAACCCCAGGATCCCAGGAGAGTATGCCCCACTCAGTCATGGCCCCCTTAACTAGGCCCGACTGGGTCTCATCAAACACGGGATAGAACTCCGCCCCCCAGCCGTTAATGAGGAACCGCCTGTGGGTTATCCTAATTTCGCCGCACCTGGCCTGGGGATGTATTTTGTATGACTCGAATACTACTATTAGGGGGATCCCGGCCTCCCTGCTGGCAATTGCTAAGAGCTTAGTACCAGCCTTATTCACCAAGCAACCGTCAACTGTTACGGTATCAGCTCCAACAAGGACCATACTAGCCCCAGGCAGGTACTCCATCATTAAAGCGTCAGGGGCCAGCGTTACGGGGATCCCGGCCTCCCTTAGCCTACGGGCGAAGTGGAGGGCCTCGACGCCGGGCCTCGATTCGAAGACGATGACCCTCGAGAGTTGCCTCCTTGACTCTAGGAGCACAGCCTCCACGGTACTGCTGTAACTGAACGTTGCAACAGAAATGCCTTTAGGGAATGCCTCGGATGCCTTAACCCTCAACTGCTCCCTAGCCCAGGACATGTAGTAAACCATCCTTGCCAGGGCTTCTCTCAGGGCCTGCTCGCCTCCCTTTCTGCACGCCTCCCTGACTATAAGGGATACATTGTAGAGGCTCGCCATGCTGGGATTGGCCTCCACTATAGCCTCGGATACCGTGTCAGGATCACTGCATACACTCTCTCCCTCCTCCAAATCCCTGATGAGTGAGTCAACGACCACCCTGGCGCTCCATGCGGCCCCCCGGACAGACTCAACTGATACTCTCCTCAACGCCTCGCTAAGATTGCCTGGTAGCACGCCGGCGCCACACCCAGCACGGTTAGAGAATCTTTAGGCTACATTAAGCGTGCTCCATTCGCGGTAGTGGTGAGCTTATTAACCGTAAGTAGAGAAGAGCCAAAATTGAAAGTGAAAGGGGTGGAATAACCGGTGGGCAGTCATTTGCGTGGTATCTCCTCTAAAGTAATTGCAGCAGTAATCATTGTAATAATTCTAGCAGTTGCCGCCGGGGTGTTCCTTCTAGGTTTTAAGCCTGGAGGCGTCGAGACGTACCAGCTCAGGATACTCACTGGGAGCACTGCAGGCACCTACTACCCCGTGGGAACCGCATATGCTAAGTTACTCAACCAGTACTCGGAGGGCAGAATAGACGCCAGGGCGCTTGAGGGCAAGGCCAGCGTTGGGAACATTAAAGACCTATGCGCAGGCAACGCTGAGGCGGCCCTCGCGCAGAACGATATATCATACTATGCCTACTACGGTACCACTATCGAGGCCTTCCAGGGCAACCCCCAGACGTGTATCAGGGCAGTGGGCGTCCTCTATCCTGAGACCATCCAGATCGTGGTTTTAGCTGACAGCGGCATAAAGACCCTCCAGGACCTAGCAGGGAAGAAAGTCGCGGTTGGCAACGCGGGTAGTGGAACCTACTGGAACGCACGGCAGATACTCGAGGCGGCTGGCCTCTGGGATAAGATAAAGCCCGAGTACAAGACGTTCAAGGAGGTAGCTGAAGACCTCAAGCTTGGAAACATAGACGCGGCATTCCTAACCGCCGGGATCCCGACCAGCGCCGTCGAGCAGATAGCTAGCGAGAAACCCATCAGAATACTCGAGGTACCAGACGAAATATACCAGAAGCTAAAGGAGAAGTACCCCTTCTACGCTCAAGTGGTGATACCAGCTGGGACTTACACGGGTCTCAACGAGGACGTGAAGACTGTAGCTGTTATGAGCATGCTCCTAGTAAGGGCTGATGTACCCGAAGACGTGGTCTACCAGATGGCCAAGATACTTTATGAGCATGCAGACGAGATAAAGCAACAGGTCCAGAAGCAAAGCGTTCAATACATCAGCTTAGAGCATGCACTAGACGGACTAAGCATTCCATTACACCCAGGCGCCTACAAGTACTTTGAGGAAAAGGGCATCAAGGTCCCGGACAAGTTCAAGCCACCCGAGAGTTGAACCCCCAACAGAGGCCTGGGGGTGGCTCTTCCTGGCTTTTTCATTTAACCGGGGAAAGCTAGCTGTGGATCCGAGCCCAGGGAAAATCACAGCGGCTATATTAGCAACAGTGCTGATGGTGCTGGTTGGGTTTTTAGTTGTGATAAATACCGTCAATGGGGGAGGCTCCAATACGTTTCTTGTAGTAGAATGTGACGGAGAAGAGCATAGATATTCGCTACCCTCGGGTGGACTGACTATTGAGTATAACTGGACTCATAGCGTGGAGGGGACCATAATAGTTGAAGTGTACAATGCGACAATAGATGGCCTCATTCTAGTGAAGGTTTTGACGCAAAGCTTCGGAGCCGGGCATCCTTACTCAGCGGAAGAGCTGGGGGGAAGCTTCTACATGGAAAACGGGTATATGGTCTACACTAGTAATTATAACATAGGCTACTCCCTAGAGATAGAGGGTCCACCAGAGTACTCTAATTACATAAAGGTTGGCGGCTCTAAGGTCTGTGAAGGCTTCAGACATGCACTAGTACGGGTTGTGACTCCGTGAATCACGTGACCGCTCCGCGTCTGGCGCCTCTCCAAGTAGAATCATAATAACCCATTAAGAGGGGTTGACTCGCGTACGGTGTGAGGCCTGGTGGCCGGAACAGGCAACGAGGAGGTAATTAGCCCGTTCAAGCTAATATCCATGAGGGCGCGTAGGGGCGTAGTTAGGGCATATGTATTCAGCCTAGCACTCATGATAGCAGTGCTTGAGGTATTCTATATACTTAACTTCCAGGGGACCCTCGAACAGTTCCTTGAGCAGGTAGGCCTTGAGGGAGCTGCTTCAGTAGTAGCCAAGTTAACGCTTAACACCGAGGTTGTTGAAGCCATAGTAATGGCGGGCCTTCTCGGCGTAGGATTCATGATACTTCCTGCAAGGAGGCCCAGCATTAAGTGGAGCAGGGAAGAGCTTCAGATCTACATGGAGAGGCACATAGATAAGATACCACTCTACGATATAGTACTATCGATTGCAGGGTTCGCTGTATTCCTATACGTAGCTTACATGGTTAAAATGCTCCTGGCATTCGAGGGTAGCCTCCCACCTGATGCAAGGCCCATAGCTATACCCTTGGGCATAATTGCATTTATCCTCGTAATGGAACTGGCGAGGAGAGCCGTTGGCCCATGGTTCTTGATAGTGGTCACAGCATTCCTGCTCTATTACCTAAACTATAACAGGTTTGATATTAGGTACTGGATAGAGAACATGATCTACTGGAAGAGTGGCCTCTTCAACATACCATTCTTCGTCATGGTAATATACGTGTTCGCGTTCCTGTTCTTCGGCACCTTCCTCGAGAAGATGGGGATAGGTGAGTACATCACGAGGCTCATGCTGAGCCTCTTCGGCAGAAGGCCCGGGGGTCCAGCTAAAGTTGCAATAGTGAGTAGCGGAGTAATGGGTATGCTCAGTGGTAGCAGTGTTGCTAATGTCTTTACAACAGGCACCTTCACTATACCCCTAATGAAAAGGAGCGGCTTCCCGGGTGAAGTAGCCGGGGCGGTCGAGGCGAGCGCCAGCACTGGCGGCCAGATAATGCCACCAATAATGGGGGCTGCAGCATTCATCATGGCCGCATTCCTTAACAGGCAGTACTACGACATAGTCATAGCTGGCTTCCTCCCAGCATTCCTCTACTTCGCTAGCCTATACTACTTCGTAGACATAGAGGCAAAGAGGAGGGGGCTGAAGGGACTAAGAGAGACCGAGGTCCCGGAGCTCAAGCCACTACTCGGCAAACTATACCTATTCTCCCCCATAGTGCTCCTCACCATACTTCTAGTGATGAGACTAGCCCCAGCCCACGCAGTAGTAGCAAGCCTTAGCGTGGCGCTTCTAGCAGCCGCTTGGGCCTCAAATGCCCCGCTCCCCTCCAAGATCGCCTACACCCTAGCGCTAGGACTGGTCCTTGGGGTAGCGGTAGCCTCGGGGATGACCCTGCTCGGAGCGATTTACTTCACCGGGATATCATTCATATTCATATCGATAGCCCTCCTAGCCACTAAGAGCTTCAGGGGCCTAGCTAGAGCATTACTGGAGGCCATAGAGGATTCCGTTAGAAACGGGGTCCCAGTCTTCACAGCAGCAGCACTTGCCGGCGTTATCCAGGGATCCATAACAGGCACGGGCCTAAGCGGCTATCTAGGGGAGAAGCTAATAGAGATAGCCCACGGGAACCTGTACTTACTACTTGTATTCGCCGGCCTCATAAGTATAGTAGTGGGAATGGGCGTCCCGACAACTGCTAACTACGTGATAACGAGTCTCCTTAGCGCTGCAGCGATAGCCTCGGCGGCCACGTCGCTCCTAGGCGTGGACGAGCTAACAGCCCTACTGGCCGCACACATGTTCGTGTTCTATTACGGCATACTAGCCGATGTAACACCTCCCGTGGCGCTCGCAGCCTTCGCCGGAGCGACGGTGGCGAGAGCAGACTTTTGGAGAACGGCTATAAATGCCACTAGGATGGCCTTCGCTAAGTACGTACTACCCTTCGTATTCGTTGTGCAACCTGGGCTCCTAATACTCCCTATACTAGAAGGTAGAGTAGGCCCGGAAAGCCTTGTATGGGGCTTGCTCTCTACGGGAGCAGTCGTCATCGCGGCCAGTGCGGGCTTCGCTGGCTATCTCGGGGGACACATTAGGCTAAAACCGATTCGAGTAATCCTGGTACTCCTAGGCATAATCGCTATATCGACTAACACGTACGCAGTGACGGCGGCGTACATCGCATCGGCAGTTGCGTATATTTTAGCCCGAATGGGAAAGCTTAGTTAACAAAAAATTAGTTATTAAAAAAGTAATGAAGAACTAGAGGGCGCGGCGAGCAGGGGCTCAGCCTTCCCGTTCTCCGCTAACCGCTAACAGGTTAAGCCTAGCTAAGTGCCTCACTATCTTTGACACCGCATTCCTGGACCTAACTTTGATGAAGACGGTATCACCGGCAAAGTCTATCTTAACACCGTCAATGCCGAGCTTCTCGACCTCATCAGCCGCCTCGGCTAAGGCGGGTATGACGTAGTAGCCGTGCGGGTCCCTCCTAGAGAGTATATCCCTCAAGATCTCGTCTACTGACAATTCAACAAGCACCCCCTTAAGGCTAGACAGGCTACGCCATACGTGCTATCTTCAAGGCCTCTAGGTAGGCCTCGGGTAGGTATTCTATAAGTTTGGTAGCAGTTAATAGGCCGTAATGGTCTGAGGCTAGCTCTCCAGCCCTACCCGTCAGCCAGGCGGCAGCTGCGGCAGTGTTTAGTGGGTCGGGGTCTCCCAGAACGCTAACCCTCCTCGCCATGAAAGCAGCAGCCACGCCCGAGAGCACATCACCAGTGCCGCCTACGCTCATAGCGGGCGTGCCCGTCTTGTTTACCCTGCACTCGCCATTAGGATAACATATCAAGTCCTCAGGGCCCTTCCTAAGTACAGTCGCGTTGTATTCGACGGCTATAGATCTAATATGGTCTAGACTGTTGTCCCCATCCAGTAACCTCCTCGCTTCACCCCTATGAGGCGTTAGGATCACGCTTGGCCAAAGCTTCAACCCCAGCTCGGCGACGGCCTTAAGGCCGTCCGCAT
>JALURD010000265.1 GCA_027057815.1 Acidilobaceae archaeon
CGGGGTCCACTATCGAGCCCACCTCGCCTACTCTCATAGGGCATAGGCTAGCACGAAGGCACCCGCTGGGGCCCTTCTCTCTGCCTCCTTAACAGCCTCGTATCCCCTGAGCTTCTTAGAGCCAGCCTCTCCCAGAACGCCCTCTACTCTACCCTTCTCCATTAGCACCTTTAACACGTAGCCGTCGCTAAACGAGATCTTGATGTAAATAGTCTTCTCCATTGATTCATCGAGGAACTGTTCCAGTATGTCAGCTAGTGAAGTATAGCCCGTAATGTCGCCGTATAGAGCCTTACCTCTCAGAGCTACCTCAGCTTCGAAGAGTGAGTCTTCCAGCTTCTCGGTCTTAATGAAGGGCTGCGCCGGGCCTCCGGCACTCCCAGGCTTCTCAGCTGGAATCATGGGGGCTGCGAGTTCGAGTGCCTTCTCGGCTATGAGTTTCACTAGGTTCTGGGCGGTTTCAACTGCAAACTTCCACATAGCACTAGTTGTTATCCCCAGTAGTCTTGGCTCAACTATTATCAATGTTTGGCCCTGCGACTCCTCCGCTCTTAGTGTAAACTCTACGCTAGCCGAGTCGCTTATCAGGGCTAGCTCCACCCTATCGCCTTTTCTCGAAGACGTAGCCGTAAAGGTTAGCTTCACCCGCGAGAACACAGACCTGCCCACCTTTACGGCTACCCTAGCCTCCGCCTCATCCATGTACTCTACGTAGCTTGGAGGCACGCTCCTTAGGAGGAGATGGGGGTCCTCCGCGGCCTTCAGAACAGCCTCTCGCGCAGCGCTAACCCTCCCCCTCACTATATACTGGCTCAAGCCCCTGAACACCCCTAGAAGGATTCACCTAACCTTACCTGGCCAGCCGCGACCCCTAATTCCCTGCGAGGCTAGAGTATTAATTACTATATCCTCTTTCCGCCATCGCCAAAGCAGGGAGAAACTAGGATACAGAATTAGCTTAAGGTCTTGGGAGGTGCCGCCTCCCATGCAACCCCAATGGCCGCCTCATAGGCTGGAAAGGGAGGTCCCCCTCGTCAAATCCATGCTAGGAGACGATGAAGCCCACGGCTGGCCCCACGTTGAACGCGTTGCTAGGCTGGCCCTGAGGATAGCAGTCGATTTAGGTAGTGTGGACTACGATGTTCTAGGGGCCTCTGTGCTTTACCACGACTTGGGAAGGCCCCTTGAAAGAGTCCTCGGCGCACATCACGCTCTTCTAAGTGCTAGGCTAGCAAAAGCCAGACTGGAAACTCTTGGCTGGGAGCGCGAGAAGATCGCGCTTGTCGAGAACGCTATACTTAGCCACTCCTACTCTCTCAGCAAGTCTATAGGCGTTAAGCCTGAAAGCGTCGAGGCCATGATACTGAGCGATGCCGATAAGCTAGACGCCCTTGGAGCTATAGGAATCGCTAGGGTCATCATTACTGGCGCCCATGTTGGGAGGAGTATCTGCGATAGTCTGGAGCACTTAAAATCTAAGATAATACGCCTTCCCGGCCTCCTCTACACTAAGCCAGCTAAACGCATGGCCGATAAACTCAGAGTTATTGTAGAGCACTACGTTGAATCACTCGAGGAGGAGCTGGGTTTCCATGAGTTATGTAGCAGTTCTGATCACTCGTAAAGACGCCTAGCGCATCGTCCATTATCCATAATATCATTTAGTGCATGCTTTAGCCCAGCCATTGACAGCACCCTGCACTCGACTATGTCCTCGATTTCGTCGCAGTAGGGTCCATAAGCTATGGGATGGCCGACAGCCTCGAAGGCATCACGGTCCCACCTGGAGTCACCCACGAAAGCCGTCTCCTCTACCTGTGCCCCATACATCATTGATATCCTCTTAATTATCTTCCCCTTCCCCCTCGGCCCGAGAGGAGTCACTATAGGGCTGCCCCCGGGGATCAAGTAGCCCCTCTTGTCGAACCATAGCCTCGGCGAGACCCAGCCATCAGCCCCTACTTCCCTAGCGACCCTCGTCACGAGAGGCTCTACTCCAGCGCTAACCAGTATGACACTCACACCCCTCCTGTGGAGCCATGAAACGAGTTCTCTGGCACCCTCGGTTAGCGGGATCTGAGAGAGGATCCTCTCAAGGTCCCTCCGATGTATTTTACCCCCACTCGCCTCAACCCACAGCTGTGTGTCTCTCCTCATCCACTCGCTATAATCTATCCTGCCCTCAATGAAGTCTCTCATAGCTTCCTTCGCTTTACCCTGCACGCCGAGAGCCCTGTGAACGTAATCCCAGCTACTCCTCTCCGGCACAAGAA
>JALURD010000266.1 GCA_027057815.1 Acidilobaceae archaeon
GCTAACCTAGTCTTAGCACCTGTTGAAGCCTTAATTTTAGAGACGAAGAATAAGAATACCCTCAACTTAAGTATTAAAGCGGAAGTCTACAACAACGGTGACAACGCTACAGAGTCGAATGTTACCCTAGCGTTTATACTCTTCAACCAGAACGATGAACCAGTACTAGCCGGCTACAACATGACCGGTCTATATGTAGCCAATGGTTCGTCCCTAACCATAAACTTAGAGACTAGCATGCCCTCGAAGCTAGTGAGTAATAGCAGTTATCTCAAGCTACTACTCCTCGTGGGCTCGGGAAACGAGCTAACCTATTCAGACAACTATGCGGTATTAGTGTTGTTGAACGCGGAGCCGCAGACTACAACCCAGCCACCAGTGTCAACCTCCACCTCCACAACAAATGCTACATCGACGATTACCACTATAACATTATCATCTACGACTAAGACAATATACTGGTATAAGTATGTATTCAACACTCAGGCCCTACTCGCGGTCATAGCAGTACTACTCGTTATAATACTTGCCTCCATGGTCCGGCGTAGGTAACCTAGGCATAACTAGGCTTTCAACACTTCTTTTCCACAATGTATCAGAAGTCGATGCTTTAATTATCTGCATCCCATCTCTAGAAAGCCATCAGGGGATCCCGTCGTGGCGGCGCTTCACAGTCTAAGGTTCCCATTGTACTGGAGTGAGACGGATGCGGCTCGGATAGCGCATTTCTCGAGTATATTCAAGTTCTGCGAGTGGGCGGAGGAGGACTTCCACAGGAGGCTCTTCCCGGAGTCGTTCCACCGCGTGCTGGAGGCCCCGGTGATATTCCCGAGGGTTAGGGCTGAGTGCGACTTCTACAAGCCGATATATGCCCACGAAATGGTTAGGGTTGACGTGGTTGAGGCGGTCATTGGCAGGAAGAGCATTGCCTACACGTTCGAGGTCTACAACGAGACCAGGGGCTGGCTCGCGGCCCGATGCAGGGTGGTGACCGTAGCAGTAGACCCGAGGACTATGAGGGGGGTTGAGGTTCCAGAGGAGGTTAAGAAGCGCCTCCTCGAGGCCGGGGCTAGGCTGAGGGAGGACCTCGAGGCTAGGGGCTAGCCTGAGCTGGGGGCCTAAGCTCGAGTATGCCTATTATCAGGAATACGAAGCCGACCAGCGCGATTAGGAGGCCCACTATTACTATCGAGAGGAAGGAGCCGACGTAGATGTACCTTCCAGCCCTCTCCAGAGCTTCCGATGGGGACTCGGCTTTGAGCGCGTCGATGTGCCTCTTCAGGTACCTGGCGGCTATCACCATGAATACCCAGAAGACTAGGAGGCCTATGAGGAAGCTGAAGACTCCGGCGCCCCCGAAGAGGGACCCCACGATGGCGACTGCTGCAACGACGCCCGCAAGCATGCCAGCTATGCCGGCGTAGATTGCGTAGTCGAATATTTCCCTCTTACCGTAGTGCTGGGAGAGAGCATAGACCCCGACCAGCCAGCCTAGCAGTCCTAGGATGACGAGGGCTGGGCTTTTCAGGAACACCCCCATGAGGGATATCAGCACTCCGAAGGCTGAGGCCAGCTTGGCTATCTCAAAGTCCAGTATCGGGCCTGGCCTAGACGACACTCCCGGCACCTCTCCGCGCAGCTCCCCCTTGGGCAGGCGGCGGTTAAATGGTGGACATGCTCGAACCCACCCGGCTCCCACCTGCCGGCGGCGGGCTGGTCTAGGCCTGCGCACGTGCGAGTGATTAATTCCTCCCTAAGCCCAGGAAGGTGGGATGGTGGGCTATGGGTTGCCGACTCCGTTCAACCCCAACGCTACAGATGAGATTAAGCGTAGGATGCTCGAGGCCCTAGGGATAGGTAGCGTGGAGGAGCTCTTCAGGGACATACCTGAGAAGGCTAGGTTCAAGGGTGACTGGGACTCCCTGCCCATAGGGGCTGGCCGCCCCCTCAGCGAGTTGGAGGCTGACAGGTGGGTCAGAGAGAGGCTCTCCAGGAACAAGGTCTTCCTCGACCCCCCGCCATTCCTGGGCGCAGGGATATACCCTCACTACGTGCCCGAAGCGGTTAGGTTCATAATTGAGAGGTCCGAGTTCCTCACAAGCTACACCCCCTACCAGCCCGAGGCCAGCCAGGGCATGCTCCAGGCCCTCTTCGAGTACCAAAGCCTTATGGCTGAGTTACTCGAGATGGAAGTGGTAAACGCTAGCATGTACGACTGGGCGAGCGCTGCGGCCGAGGCTTTCCTCTTAGCCCTACGGTATCATAGGATGAG
>JALURD010000267.1 GCA_027057815.1 Acidilobaceae archaeon
GGGACTGGAACCTCTCCACGAGCACGGAGGGATCCTCCGGCCTGCCTTCCGGCGAGTAGGTTGGACCCAGGAGTAGCCTGCCATCCGCCTGCGGTATCGCCCCGCCGCCCTTGGTTCCCTTCTTTGGTGGGATCCTGATGGTTGTCACGATTGTTTTGAGCCTGGGCTTAGAGTGTATAGTCATCATGCCAGGTATAGGCTTTACCTCATAGCGGTCCCCAGCCCATGAGGCCACCCTAGCAGCCTCGAGGCCGGCCGCGTTCACCACCACCCTAGCGTCTAGGCGTGTGCCGTCAGCCAGCCTGACCACCATAACTTGGCCACTCTTTTCAAGGCTTACCACTTCGGTGCTCAGGTGGAAGGATGCTCCCTGCTTTCGGAGGGCCCTTTCAAGAGAGGCGACCACCTCCGCTGGATCGATAACCCCATACCCGTCTACTGCTATGAACCACTCCGAGGCTGGGGCTAAGGCGGGCTCAATCTCTGAGGCTTCCCTCCACCTCATCAGCCTGGGCGACGCCCACGAGGGTAGCCTTGCCCTTAGCAGTCTCCAGGCTAGCCACGCCGTCACTCTAGGCGACGGGCCTGTAACCGCTAGGAGAGCCTTGAGCCTGTGGACCTTGAAGCCGAGGCGCTCCGAGTACTTATCGTATAACCTGTTGCCCTCAACCGCGAGGCGGTGCTTTGCACCATAGAGGGGCGGCTGGATAACGTGTATCACATTCGCTGACTTCGATGTCACCCCTAGGCCCGGCTTCTCCATCTTCTCCACTACCGCCACGCTGAAACCGCGTGTAACCAGTTCGTAGGC
The DNA here is from genome assembly GCA_027057815.1 of Acidilobaceae archaeon. Taxonomy (GTDB): domain Archaea; phylum Thermoproteota; class Thermoprotei_A; order Sulfolobales; family Acidilobaceae; genus JALURD01. The sequence goes on from JALURD010000267.1 coordinate 812, forward strand.
TGTGAATAAGCCCACGACACCCGCTCCAATGACTACAGCATCAAAGGGATCCCTCACACCGGCACAGCCCCGCAAGGCCGCTTGGTGAGAGGATCCCAGCAGGGTCTAGTGCCTTCTTTATGGCGCAGTACAGCTTCAGGGATCCCTCCAGCTCCGACTTGGCCCAGGCTAGCCTCAAAGCCCCGAAGCCGTGGTGGTGCACAATGCTAGCCCCTGCCTCCCTAGCAGCCTCAATGACGGTCCGCCAAACTCTCCAGTATGTGGTGTGGCTCCTCTCCATGACAACGGTTACGTAGAGGCTCCCGCCTCCCGGGTAGAAGTGGCTGGCATGAGAGAAGTGGTACGCCACCCCCTGCGTCTGGGAAAGCCTCTTTGCTACAAGCTCATGGAGAGTCCTGAGGCTGGGCCACGAGGCCGCCAGGTCTATGGTGTCGTAAGCCATGCCTGACTCCACGACCATTTTAGAGTACTCCCTATACCTCGACCGGGACTCCCACCACTCCCTCACGGGCTCGGGGCCTAAATCCTCGCCTCCAAGGCTTCCCGCTACCCTGGCCGCCCACGAGGCCAGGGCTTCGGCGACCTCGGGGTCCCCGGCGTACTCGAGGAGCATGACTGCACCCTTAAGGCCGTGGAGGGAGGCTTCAGCCTCATCCAGCACTCTGAGGGTGAGCGGCGGGTTCCACTGGACAAGCTTCTCCGCGACACGGAGGGCTTTATCGAATGAGTCGAAGCGGAACGCCCTAGCCTCGATGCTGGCCGGAGCGTCTCTCAGCCTCAGGCCTACCGTTAGAATCACGCCCAGGGAGCCCTCGGAGCCGTGGAGAAGAGCCCAGACCCCCGGGCCTATGCGCCCCCGCGGGTTCCTAGCGCTACCTAGCCTGACTACGCCCAGGCCTGGTATGGCCGCCTCCACCCACTGGACTACATCCTCCACATTGCCGTACCCGGGCGTATAGGCCCCACTGCCCATCATCGATACTAGGCCTGCAATGCACGCTATGTCCTCGCTCTGCGGCCTGAGGGCTGTTGTCAAGCCGTGACGGCGGGCCTCTGCCTCGACATCTGCAATCACAGCCCCAGCCTCCGCAACAGCGACCCTCGACTCTGAGTCTATACTCTTGACTTTATCGAGGCGTGAGAGGTCGAGGACTGCACAGCACCTCCCCGGTAGCGCCGCCCCTACCACATTTGAGCCTCCGCACCTAGGAATAATGCACGCCCCCGCCTTGGAGGCCAGATCCACCACCAGCGCCGCCTCTTCCGGTGATGACGGCTTCACTACCAAACTCGGGAGCGGCGCCTTCCCAGCAACCGCCAGTAGGGGCCAGGTGTCCGCGAGGCTCCTAGGCCAGCTGGCCAGGTCTCCGGCTATCTCGACCTCTCCGGGCTCGAAGCTCTCATAGTCTACGCCTGAGCCGTCAAGAGCCTTAGCCAGCCCGCCGATC
>JALURD010000268.1 GCA_027057815.1 Acidilobaceae archaeon
AGGCTGAAGCCTTGCTTAGCGAGGTGCTAGGGCCTTGAGCAGAGTCCTTAGGATGCTCCACCCAGTCGAAGAAGCTGTAAGGCTACTCCTCAAGTCCAGCTTCAATCCCTCAGTGGAGGAAGTCCCCTTGGAGGAGAGCGTTGGGAGGATAGCCGCTGAGGCCGTGAGGTCGCCACAGGATGTACCCCCCTGGGACAGGAGTGTTCTCGATGGATACGCGGCCCGGTGGGTTGACGTCGCTGCCGCCAGCGAGGATAGCCCAGTCAGGCTGAGAGTGGTCGCCAGGATCCCCGTGGACGCCAGCGACCCCGGCTCTATCCAGCCGGGTGAGGCCGCCGAGGTGGCGACTGGGAGCCCAATACCCCGCGGCGCCGACGTCGTCATACCGGTAGAGTACACCCGAGAGGAAGGCGGGGTAGTAGAGATTCACAGAGGCTTCGCGGCAGGCTACGGCGTCTCGGTGAAGGGGGAAGACCTGAAGAAGGGAGAGGTAGTGATAGAGAGGGGAGACCTGATAAGAGAGTACCACATAGGGGTCCTAGCGTCCCTGGGCGTTGCAAGGATCCGCGTTTACAAGAAGCCCAGGGCGGTTGTACTAAACATTGGGGATGAAGTAGTAGAGGTTGGGAAGCCTTTGAGGCCTGGCCAGGTGTACAATAGCACTGGCCTCCTAGTCGCCTCATGGCTTAGGTCCAGGGGCGTGAAAGTCGAGAAAGTTAAGGTTCTACCCGACGACTACCAGGTAATAAAGAGGGAGATCCTGGATAACCTCGAACTCGTCGATTTCGTATTCACCACCGGCGGCACGAGTGTGGGTAAGAAGGACTTAACCGTTAGAGTGGTCAACGAGCTAGCAGACGACATGATACACGGCCTAGCCCTCACCCCGGGCAGGCCCGGAGGGGTTGCACTGATAGGCGGGAAACCCGTGGTTATGCTTAGCGGCATGCCCGTTGCAGCCTTCAGCGAGCTTGTCGCAGTCTTTGACGAGTTCTACAGAGCGAGGCTTGGCAGGCGGGATCCCTGGGAGCCCGTTGTGCCTGCCAAGCTGAGGAGGAAGTACGCGTCTCACCCGGGCTTCATGAACGTAGTCAGGAGCCTTGCCTGCAAGGGCCCAAACGGCCTGGAAGTAGAGCCTCTCAGGGTCACCGGGAGTGGCGTGCTCTCGACGCTGATCAAGGCTAACTCGTTCTTCGTAGTACCCGCTGACGTAACCGGTTACGAGGAGGGAGAGACCATTGAAGTCAGGCTGACGGGCCAACGCATACCAGGATGTAGGGGGTGACAACGGTTGGCGGGTAGCTCCAGAAGCCTATTCAAGAGGCTGGAGGATCCTCAGGTAGCTATAGCAAGGGCAGCGTCTCTAATTGGGGATAAAGCGCGGAAGCGCCTAATGTCTGTTGTAGAGATAGTTGAAGTCGAGGACCTCCACGGCAGGCTCGTAGCGAGGAGCCTGAAGGCCCCGCGGAGCCTCCCTTGGTACCCGAGGAGCTTGGTGGATGGATGTGCAGTCAATAGCGTCGACGTGGCTGGAGCATTCGAGGACAGACCCGCTGTGCTGGATTATAGGGGTAGAGTGAAGATCGGGGAGAAGCCGAGGGTCGTGCTAGAGCCTGGCTCGTGTATAGAGGTTGACACGGGATCATGGGTGCCCTTGGGAGCCGACGCGGTCGTCCCAATAGAGTACATTGAAGTGGAGGACGGTAAGGCTAAAGTTTTCAGGGCGGTGAGGCCCGGGCAGGGCCTGGCACCTCCCGCAAGCGACGTGGCCGAGGGCGACGTTATCGTACCATTCGGGGCCCCGTGGACTCCATACGTGACTCCAGCCCTTGCATCGCTCGGTGTGAGGAGGGTTGAAGCCAGCAGGAGACCCCTCGCTGCAGTGTTCAGCGTTGGCGACGAACTCGTCGAGCCCGGTGGGGATCCGGGCGAGGCCCGGATATTTGACTCGAATAGGTACTACATAATGGCTGCACTGAAGGCCATGGGATGGAGGGTCCTCGATCTAGGGATATCCGGGGACAGACTCGACGACGTGGAAGACCGGGTTGCCAGAGCCCTCGAGTCTGGAGCCGACCTTATCCTCTCTAGTGGGGGCACAAGCGCTGGCCTAGACGACGTAGTCTATAGGGCGGCTTCTAAGCTGGGATCCCTCGTAGCTCATGGCCTTAGGATTAAGCCCGGCAAGCCCACAGTGGTATCCGTGGTAGACTCGACGCCCTTCATAGGGCTCCCCGGGAACCCTAGAAGCGC
>JALURD010000269.1 GCA_027057815.1 Acidilobaceae archaeon
GGAGGGGGATAGCCACAGGCTTCCTCCTAGGCCTGGCCAAGGCACTAGGCGAAACCGCGCCCCTGCTCTTCACCCTCGGAAGGGCCAGGAACGCGCTGAACCTCAACCCCCTAGGTCCAGGTGATGCGATACCCCTACTCATATACGACTACGCCATGGCGCCCTACGAGAACATGAGAGAGGTAGCCTGGGGCGCAGCCCTCGTTTTAATCATTATCCTCTTGGCCCTCCAGATTGTTGCCCGGTTCACGGCTAAGGAGGTGAGGATCTAGTGGCTGAGAAGTACGGTGTTCTGATTGAAGGCCTCTCCGTCTGGTATGGTAATAGGAAGATACTCCAGGACATCAACCTAAAGGTGCCCCCTTACAGCGTGCTTGCCGTGATGGGGCCCAGCGGTAGCGGGAAGAGCACGCTACTGCGGGCCATAAACAGGCTGCTCGACTACATCCCGGAGGCGCGGGTTGAGGGTAGAGTAGTCGTTTACGGCGTCGACGTCTACAATGAGAACCCTTACCGGGTCAGGAGGCTCATGGGCATGGTTTTCCAGACTCCCAACCCCTTCCCCCACATGAGCATCTACGACAACGTAGCCATCGGGCCCAGACTCCATGGCCTAGTCAGGAGCAAGGAGGAACTGGACAAGCTCGTGGAGTGGGCCCTTAGAGAGGCAATGCTTTGGGAGGAGGTCAAGGACCGCCTAGACGAGCCTCCAACGAAGCTTAGCGGGGGCCAGCAGCAGAGGCTCGCCCTGGCCAGGGCGCTGGCACTCAAGCCTAGGCTCCTGCTCCTTGATGAGCCTACGGCCAACATTGACCCGCAGAATGCGAGGAAGCTCGAGGAGTCGATTAGGAGGATAGCCAGTGAGGAGGGTATAACAGTGATAATGGTCACGCATACTCCCCAGCAAGCCTTGAGGGTCAGCGATTACGTAGCCTTCATTTATAACGGTAGGTTGGTCGAGTTTGGAAGGACAAGGGATGTAGCTTTAAACCCGGCACACGAGCTAACGGCTATGTACTTCAGAGGTGAAATATAGTGTCTACGCCCTCGGCGGCGGAGGCTAAGCTAAAATCGATGATAGAGAGGCTCCATAGCCACGTGGATGCACTCTTCGAGGCTGTACTCGGCTCCCTAAAAGGCGGTTGGAAAGGAATTCACCATGTAGTGGATGAGAGGCTCGTGGCTATAGAAGAGTTAAGGCATACCATTGCAATAGAGACTCTCCTCTTCATTGCGAGGTGGCAGCCGCTTGGCAGGGACCTGGCGAGGGCAGAGGGCTACATCAGGGCCTCCTACGACTTATTCAGAATAGCGAGGTACCTAAGGGAGATAGTCAAGCTAGACGAGGCCGCGGGCCCCCTTAGCGAGGTTGGGGTCAACCTGAACGCCCTAGCTAAAGCCAGGGACATGGTTAGTAAGGCCGTCAAAGCACTTCTCTCGAATGACTCCAAGCTGGCCTCCGAGGTTGAAGCGGCAGACAGAGAGATCGACCGGTATTACGAGGCAAGCGTTAGAGAGCTATCCAGGGAGCCGATACCTAGGAAAGCGGCTATTGAAGCGTTGTTCGCGAGGCACGTTGAGAGGATAGCAGACCACGCTACTTATATAGCGAAACTCTCGATAGGCGGGTATCTTAGGTGACCACGTTTATTTCACCCATGTAACAGTGGTAATACTGTCAGGTGAGCTTTCAATTAATCCGTTGCATTGGCCCTTTCAATTGACCCTGTGCATAGTGATTTCTATAATGCTAATATACCCTCGGCTAAATCGCGGGCCTCCATGGTGGATTGAATGTCGACGGCTAGCTCTTATGGGCTCTCTAAGACCCTCGCCGCGATTGGGATCCTCCTCATCGTGATAGTTCTAGCAGCTGCAATATACATGGGAAGCTATGGTGGAGAGAAGGCTACAACAACGACTACCGCGGCGGAGACCGAGCGAGGCGCTGGAGAGACTCAAACGACTGTAGGCCCTACTGAAACAACGACTACTCAATCACCCGCCCTAACCACCGCCACTAAGACTGAAAGTAAAATCAAGGTACTAGTCCTCTTCGACGTAGGTGGTAAGGGCGACCTAAGCTTCAACGATATGGCAGTGCTGGGCGCTGAAAGGGCTCAGAAAGAGCTAGGAGTAGAGGTTGACTACCAAACCCCTGCAAGCGTCGACGCCATGGAGAGCCTCCTGAGAAGTGTTAGCAGGAGCGGCCAGTACGATTTAATCATAGGTGTAGGTTTCC
>JALURD010000270.1 GCA_027057815.1 Acidilobaceae archaeon
TGGCGCGTCTAGCCCTCCCTTCATCCACGTAGGTGGATCCCTCCTCGGGGACGATGACCCTGAAGGGCCCCTTCTCAGCGACTCTGAAGGCGTCGCCGGGTTCCAAGACGCCCACCAGCTATGAGGGGTCACTGGTGCTACTTGGATTCGTCCCACCATGGGGGGATTAAGCTATAGAGGGATTAAGGAATAAGTAATTTACCGTTCTGAAACATAAATACCGCTCACCTATTTTACTCGGCCAAATAGCAGGGGGTGCCCCCTTATGGCTGGGGAGTCCAAGTATTTTGAACCCTATTTTGAAACCATGCCCAGGGACGAGCTGAGAGAGCTACAGAACAAGAAGCTACGTCGCCAGGTCGCCAGGGGCTACATGTTCGCCCCCGCTGTTAAGGAGTTATTCGACAGGCTCGGGATAACGCCAAGCGACATCAGGACTGTTGAAGACCTCCAAGAGAAAGTCCCAGTGATGTACAAAGACGTTGTCAGAGAGAGGCGGGCAAAGACCGGGGATCCCTTCGGCGGCTTCCTAGCAGTGCCAGAGGAGGAGGTATACAGCGTCCAGCATAGCACCGGCACCACGGGGCTACCGACGTTCATAGCTAAGACGAGGAAGGACATAGAGGGCTGGATAACCAGGCAGTACGCCAGGCACGCGTGGGCGGCGGGGGCGAGGCCCGGGGACAGGATACTCGTTTGGGGCTACTACTGGCACGCTTGGCTGAAGGACGGCAATGATAGGGGCTTCGCCGCAACCGGAGCCCAGGTCTGGGAGTTCAGCAGCATGCCCACACCCACTGACATCGAGAGGCTCCACATGATAGCAAGCGCAGTCAGGTTCCAGGGAGTCAACCACGGAACTCTGCCCATGTTCAGGTGGATGGACTACGCCAGGGCGCGGGGCATTGACCCGAGGGAGACTTACCACAGCGATGAGTGGAAGTTCATCAGGACCGAGGGCGACATGCTCACCGAGCCGGTCAGGAAGTATAGCAGGGAGTTCTGGGGCACAATACACCTCGACGCCAGCGGCGGCGGGGACTGCGTCGTTGCCACGGCTGAGAACAGAGACCAAGTCGAGACCGGTAACACTAAGGGCCTGATGATATGGGAGGACTTCTTCTTCGTCGAGGTCGTGGACCCGAAGACCCACGAAGTAGTGGCTGACGGGGAGAAGGGCGAATACGTGATAACACCTCTCGACTACGAGGCAATGGTTTACCTACGCTGGGACTACGAGGACATGGTCATAAAGGACTCCAGTAGAGACGTCAGCGGGAGGACCCACGCCACCCTCAAGTATCTGGGCAGAACCATATTCGGCGCTATGGTGAAGGGCAAGCATATAACCCAGAGGGACGTGGAGGAGATACTCTACAGCTTCCCCGAAGTCATGCTGAAGCCATGGCAATTCATCAAGTCAAGCAAAGACCTCTTCAAGGAGGAGGACAAGCTGAGGATAAGGGCAGTCTATGACCCCAACCTCACTAAAGACCCGGAGGAGCTGAGGAACAGGATAGCGAAGGCGCTGGAGGAAAAGCTGGGAGTCCCGGCAGAGGTGGAGTGGATACCAGAGGAGGAGGTAAGAACGCTACCACACAAAGTCTACAAGCTATACATCAGAAGCCAGTGAAGCGGGTGTCCCCCTCTTTTTCACCCTATCCATTGGTTCCCCAGAAGTGTTTGAGGGGTGCCTGGTCTTGGATAGGCCCTGGCTGTCCTCGTGGCCCAAGGGGGTTCCTGAGAGCCTCGAGTACCCGGATGAGCCTGCATACACCCCATTCATTGAGTGGGCCTCCAGGGAGCCCAGTTCATGCGCCCTGGCATCCCAAGAGATGGATTGCCTGACCTACGGTGAAGCAGCCGATATGGCCAGGGCCGCGGCTGCCTGGCTTCAATCAGTAGGCGTTGGCCCAGGTGATAGCGTCCTCTTCTCGGCGTTCAACACCGTCGAAGGCGCAGTGGGCCTTATGGGCGTTTGGATGTCAGGCGCTAAAGCCGTGGTGGTCGACCCCCTGACGACCTCGGAGGACCTCAAGTTCCAGCTGGAGGGCCGCGGCGTCAGGGCCGCAGTTGTCTCGGGGGAGTTCTACGAGCGGGAGAAGGCGGTGCTTGAATCGGTCGGTGTTGAGAGATTCCTCCTGCTGGACATCGGGGAGGGGGAGGGTTACAAGACCCTCAGGCATGTGTACAAGAAGGGCCTCGCGAGGGATTGGAGGGAGCCAAGCCTTAAGCCTAGAAGCGACGTTGCAGTAGCGTTCTACTACTCGGGAATAGCGGGTAGGACTATGCAGACATTGCACACACACTTCAACGTCATAGCCTCTACTAGAGCGTATCATGCTATGATCCAGTTGAGCGGGAAGCCGAGGACGATCGTTGTAGCCCCCATAACGCACATCCTAGGCCTCCAGGCCAGCCTCCTGATGGCCCTCTACAACGGTGGCACAGCATTCGTGATGAAGAGGTGGGATCCAACCAAGGCCTTAGAGCTGGTGAAGGGTTGGGGCGTAAACTACCTGGCCGGCGCCCCTATGATGTATGAGTCTTTACTAAAAGAGGCTGGCGGGGGATCCCTCAAGACATCCCTGCAGCTAGGCGTCTCGGGTGGAGCACCGCTCAAACCCGAAGTACAGGACGGCTTCAGGGAGACCTTTGGCGCCCCACTGACACAGCTTTACGGAATGACCGAGACATGGGTGATAACCTTCCAGCCCAAGCACCTAGCGGATGTGAAGGCAACAGTGGGGATCCCGCTACCCGACGTTGACGTGAAGATAGTGGATCCAGAGGATCCCAGGAGCGAGAAAGGAGTCGGGGAGGTTGGGGAGCTCCTTGTCAAGGCTCCGTGGGTAATGAAGGGATACGAGGATGAAGCTGAGAACAAGAAGGTATTCGTGGATGGATGGCTGAGGACCGGGGATCTCCTGGTTATGGATGAGAGGGGCCTCCTCTACTTCCGCGGCGTCAGGAAGAGGATGATTAAGTATAAAGCCTACCCGATATTCCCGAGGGACTTGGAGCTCATCCTTGCCAAGCATCCAGCAGTAGAAGAGGCCCACGTCTACGGCGAGCCGCACCCAGAATATGGCCAGATACCGGTAGCCGAGGTCAAGCTAAAGCCGGGCTGGAGGGGCAAGGTTACCCCTGAGGAGCTGATGGAATTCGTCAATAGCCGAGTCGCCTTCTATAAGAAGGTTAGGAAGGTAGTCATAAGAGACTAAAGGACCCGCCTCCCCCTTATTTCTTAAGCTTCTCTCTAGTAAAATTCGCCCATAGACGCAGCTGAAAGCCTCGAAAGCAGGCCTGTAAGCTCCTCTAGTGTTACTGGCGCCCTGGGCCCAATCCTGGCTATTGTGAAGAGATCGCCCGGGAGCTTGACTGGCAGCGGCTTGAAGCCATAGTACATGACAGGCACCTCCATAATGAACATAGCGTACTTCCTGCACTGCGGGCCGTAGCAGTCCCAATAGTCCGGGTTACCCCTTATTATGAGCACTTTGTCCTCGAAGAATGGATCAGTCACTGTGGCTTCGAGTAGCTTGGATCCTATACCTTTTTTCCTCCACTTTCTGCTTACCTCAGTAGCTATGTCATAAATGAAGTCGTAGGCCACCGGGGCCCTGAGGCCCTCCAGCGACAGCCGGTACGCCACGAGAAACCCCACTATCTCCCCCGAAGCCACTGCTAGCGCGACGTAATCACCTCTCTCTGCAGCTTTCACGAGGGGCTCGACTCCGAGGGCTGGGTTGACGAAGAAGCCGAAGCCCTGAGCCAGCCTCAGACGTCTAATGTATGAGGGGCCGCAGTGCCTCCTAACCTCTACGATTGCCCCGTTTACACCCTCAAGCTTGGCGTAGAGGCTGCATGCAGTCTCCTTGACGGGCAAGTTAATGCTCCCTAAGTGATTTCCACGGATTTTAAGGGTAAAAACTTGGGGGCTTAGACTGGTAAAAACGGGTGAGAGGAGCTACTTCTTCCACTCATGTATGACGTAAGTCTTCTTCCAGATGGGTGGCTGTATTGTTCCCGGTGGCGCATACTCTACTTTCACTGGAACGCCGAGGCGGCTTGACAGCTTCTCCTCATATTCCCTAACCCATGCGTCGGGATCCCTGGGCTCCTTTACAGGCTCCAGTCTCACATAGAGCCTATCGTGCTCTAGCCTTGTCTTCTTGATTACCTGGTAATCCTTAATTTCAGGGAATTCTCGAACCGCTGCTTCAACGTCCCAGGGTAGGATGTAGTGGAACCTGCCGTCGAAGCCTTTAACCTTGACTAGCCACTCCTCCCTCCCCAGAACGCCGTAAGGGAACATTGGATGGGTTCTACCGCAGCCTCCGGGGCCCTCCCTATATTCGGCTATGTCCTCGACGTTGAACCTGATTATCGGGAGCGTGTGGTTTATCAGGCTGGTTACGACTAGCTCGCCCCTCTCTCCTGGACCCATGGGCTCCTTGGTGTCCGGGTCGAGTATCTCGAATACAGTGGCGTCGAACCACCAGTGGTCTCCCTCGAACCACGGGTCCTCGGCCATCTCTGTGAAGGGGATCTCGCTGAAGCCGAAGAAGTCGAAGACGTATTCGGTGTTATATATGTCCTGGAGCTTCTTCCTAACCTCCCTTACCAGAGGCTCGCCAGCAGTATGGACCACCTCGAATGGCGGCTCTATACCCCACTCCTCCACCATCATACGGGCTAGGTGGTATAGCCCGCTAGGGGTCCCACCGACTACGGTCGGCCTAAGCTCCTCTATGGTCCTCTTCGTCAGCTGTGGCATCGTGGCTATCGGCGCGCTTCCGTGGGGGATAACCTTCATCCCCATCATCCACGCCGTTTTGTAGAACCTGACGCCCCACGCGTAGTTGAAGTCCATCCTCCAAGCGTTGAGGTACACGTCGCCGGGCCTCATCATCATGGCCCAGAAGTTCCTAGCGTTGATATCCCTCGCGTAGGCCTCCTCGGCCGGGCTCCAGACGTTATATGTAGGCCTCCCAGTTGTACCCGTACTCGTCGCTATCTTGTAGTGGAATCTATCTGGGAGGCCTGCATGAGTGCCATACGGTATCGGGTCGACTTGCATCTTGTGCCTAACATCATCCTTCACGATGTACGGTATCTTCGGGAGGTCGCTAATGGTCCTGACATCTCCGGGCGAGACGCCAGCTTTGTCGAGGTGCTCCTTGTAGAATCTGCTGTTGAGGTACGCGAAGTGGATTATGTACCTTAGCTTCTTCTCGGCAAGCCTCATCAGCTCGTCCCAGGGCATAGTCTCTATTCTCCTATCCCAGTAGAGGGGCCACTCCTTCCTCCTAGGACTAGGCCTAGCCACGGCTTCACACCTCCTCCCAACGCACCCTCTTGACTTCGAAGTCGAAGCGGCCGCCAGCGTACTCTCCTATCCTAGGCCAAAGCTCCATATCACTGGAGGCAACGAAGTCATTCCTATACCCGTCCAGTTGGGCTACTAACTCGTGGAGGATTGGCAGTATCATAGTCCTTATAGGTAGCATCACAAAGGGGATTCCAGCCTCCTCAGCGATCCTTGAGGCTTTCCTTAACTTCTCTAGGGCATCAAAGAGGAGAGATAGGATCTCAGCGTACTCCCCCTCCTTATCAGGCAAGGGGGGACACCGTAAAGTTTCCCACCCATGTCCCACAAAAACAAAAGTTTATACAGTAAAAATGTATATACATCTATCGCCCTGCCCCCCTATCAGTGGATCCAGCTAAAGTGGAACGGGGCCACAGGCTTGCGCGTGATCGACTTCCACGTCCACCTCCCCTTGAGAGACGCTGGCGGCGACGTCGAGAGGGCCGCGAGGATACTAGTCAGGGAAATGAATGAGGTAGGGGTCTCCCATGCACTAGCTATAGCCATCGAGGCAAGCCCCGAAGTATTCGTCAAACATGTTACACCCTCACTCCTCAAGAGGGCCTTAGAACCTGTAGCCTACGACTGGAGGGCACTCTCCCACCCCACTCTCTACAGAGCCATGTTGAACCCTGAGGAGGCCGTAAGCGACCACATCAAGCTCATACAACGCCACGTCGCGCCCAGCGAGGCTGTAGCCGCGGCAGCTGAGTCGTCGGGTGGCAGAATCCTGGCGGTGGCAAGCTACTGTAGAAGATCAGGAGTTGACGGGTACCTGGAGAGGCTGGAGAGGCTCAAGGGGAGGATCGTTGGCGTCAAGGTGTACCCAACCCTCCACTTTATAAGGCCCAACGATCCAGAACTCGAACCCCTCATGGATTACCTTGAGTCGGAGGGGCTACTGCTCATAGTCCACACAGGCTGCGACCCAGGGATATGGGAGCTTCCGGCATTCTGCGCCTACGCCAACCCAAGCTACCTTGAAGACATAGCTCGAAGGCATAAGGACCTAGTCATAGTAGCTGCTCACATGGGTAGCTACAGCTACCTCCTCCCCGGAATATACTTCACCGAGGCCCTAAGGCTAGCTCGGTCGAGGGACAACGTTTACCTCGACACGAGCGCGACCACTCTGCACCAGGTCAAAATAGCGCTCGGCAGGGTAGGCCCCGACAAGCTCTTATTCGGCTCAGACTACCCGTACTACGCGGATGCCTCAATGAAGGATATAGTGGAAGCCTACCTCTCCGCCTCCCTTCCAGAGAGGGTCAAGGAGAAAATACTATGGGAGAACGCAGCAAGCCTCCTGGAATGGGTTGGCGTCAAGGTTAGAGTTGCCGAATCTACCCCTTAACGCCCGCCTCCCTAGAGACTTCCCTGAGTATATCTGATAATATCTCTATGGCCCTCCAGAGGAGGTCCTCCTCAATGATGAGCGGCGGGCTTATCCTGAGAGTCGAGAGCCCAGCGCCTATCGCCAGTACTCCCCTCTTGAAGGACTTGTTGAGGACCTCAGCCAGCTCCCTCTTGGCAGGCTCCTTGGTCTTCCTATCTCTTACTAGCTCTACTCCAATCATGAAGCCTTTGCCCCTGACATCGCCTATTAGTGGGACCTCGGCTGCTAGGTCAGTGAAGTGCTTCTTAACCTCCTCTCCGAGCTTGAGTGCCCTCTCGACGTAGCCGCCCTCCTCTAGCACCTGTATGGCTGCCATGCCCGCTGCTATGCTCACCGGGTTCCCTCCGAAGGTGTTGGCGTGGCTGCCCCTAGGCAGCGTCATGACGTCCCTCCTGCCTATCGCGGCACCCAAGGGGAGGCCGCCGCCAACCGCCTTAGCTACGGCTATGAGGTCCGGCTTCACGCCCCAGTGCTCAACGGCGAACCATTTACCTGTCCTCCCGATGCCTGTCTGGACCTCATCTACTGCGAGGAGGATCCCGTATCTGTCGGCAAGCTTCCTCAGGCCGGGGAGGAAGTTGTCGGGCGGCACTATGTAGCCACCCTCCCCTTGTATAGGCTCTACAATAATTAGGGAGACTTCATCTGGGTCGACGAGTTTCGTGAAGACCTCCCCCTCTATGTAAGAGAGCACCCTCTCGGCGCACTCCTTGGGATCGTCGGTGTAGAAGGGGCACCGATAGGGGTAGGGGTATGGGACGTGGATCACGTTAGGCACTAGTGGGGAAAACCAGCGCCTCTGCACGGTTTTACTCGCGGTTAAACTCATCGCGCCGTAAGTGCGGCCGTGGAAGGCCCCCATGAAGGCTATCACGTAGGGCCTCTGCCCCCTGAAGTAGCCCCTCGCCACCTTCAGGACGGCCTCGATGCTCTCCGCACCACTGTTGGTGAAGAACACCTTACCGTCGCCTATCGGGCTTATTGACAGAAGCTTCTCCGCAAACACTACAGCCTCCTCGTAGTAGAAGTCCGTCAGGCTGTAGTGGAGGAGCTTCTCTGCCTGCCTCTTTATCGCCTCGACCACCCTCGGGTGGCAATGGCCAGCGTTCAGTACCGCAATGCCTGCATTCAAGTCGATGTAAACGTTGCCGTCAACGTCCTCCACGAGCGCGCCATAGCCGCGTTTAGCCACTAACGGGTACCAACGCGTGAACGACTGCATTATGACCCGCTCATCCCTCTCCAGTATCTCCCTAGCCCTGGGGCCGGGGGGTTCCACGACTATCCTTGGATACTCGCCTCCAGCCACTCCAGGCCACCGATATACATGGATGGACCCCGGGAATATAATGTAAGGGGGTATGGCGCCGTCTAAGCGTGGCTCCCGGACCACTCACTGTGGGACGAGTTTGCGGGTCCGAGCCCCTGTATTCACGTCATCGGCCGAAGGCCTAGGCACTCGGCAAACACTTCATCCCCGAGTAAGTAGGCGAGCCGGGGAGGACTAAATCCTACCCTCCCCCGTGCATGCCCTGGTCTTCATGGCGTAACGTCCGCCTAGGTGGGATCCCTCCGCCTCAACGCATCCCCCAACCCCCATCTCCTCAAGCCAAGACACGATAGCCTGCGTCAGTGCTTCCTGGGTAGCCCTTCCCCGCGCGATATCGTTGAGGAGGGCGTCGAGCGCCTCGAGCTTGAAGCACTTGCCATTACTCCTATACGTGACCCTGACCTTATACTCGACATACTCGTCCGTGAATGGACACCTTACAGTCACGAGGGTCTCCACTGCTAGCTCTAATCCCCTCCTGCACTCGAAGAGGTCTTCATCGACATTCATCCCCGACACCTCCACCTCGAGGGCCGCTGGCGGTGTATTAGCCTGTAGTTTATAGACTCCCCTGGCTCCATACCACCGACCGGTGTACGCGTTGAGCGGAGAACCCGGCAACGATGAGAGGCCCCAGCGCGGCGGCCTAAGGATGAACCACCCCCAGCGCGGAGGGGATCTAAGGGTAAGCCAAAGCGGCTACAAGCAGGTAGCCCAGAGGATGAAGGCTATCCAGGAGCAGCAGAAGATGATTGTTCAAAGGATGTCAAGGATAAAGTATAAGATCGGAATTCTCTCCAGTAAGGGAGGCGTTGGGAAGAGCTTCGTCACCACCAGCCTAGCGGCTGCTCTTGCCGTAGAGGGCCGGAGGGTTGGCGTGTTTGATGCTGACGTCCACGGTCCAAGCGTACCGAGAATGTTCGGGCTCCGGGAGGGCATGGGTCTCCCTGCAAGGATGGACGGGAGCATTGTCCCCCAGGAGGTGCCTCCGGGAGTCAAGGTCGTCAGCATTGGCCTCCTCCTCCCGGGAGAGGAGACGCCAGTCATCTGGAGGGGGCCTATCAAGACGAGCGCCATTAGGGAGCTCTTAGCATATACGGACTGGGGCGACCTAGACTACCTCCTTATAGACCTTCCACCTGGGACTGGAGACGAGCAGCTGACCATAGCCCAGATTATACCTAAGCTCACGGGCTTCATACTAGTAACTATCCCGTCCGAGGTCTCCAAGGCAGTGGTGAAGAAGGCAGCTGCGTTCGCTAAAAGGATAAACGTCCCACTAATCGGCATAATCGAGAACATGGCCTACTTCGAGTGCCCCGACGGCACGAGGCACTACATCTTCGGCCGGGGCGCTGCTAGGGAGATAGCTGAGGAGTTCGGGATCCCCTACCTTGGGGAGATACCGATAGACCCGAAGATCAGGGAGGCAAACGACAGGGGAGAGGTCTTCTTCCTAGCGTACCCTGATTCAAAGGCGGCCAAGTCATTCATGGAGATAGCTAGGAAGGTAATCGATTATGTTGAGAAGTCACACACTTAGTCATTATGAAAACCGCTCTAATAGTAATGTTTTTGGAATTAGGAATTTAACCGTGATTTAAGCTACGCTATACGGGGTATTCCATGGTTAAGAAACCTGCATTAGATGCGGTTGACGTTGAGATACTTAAACTTCTCGCGGAAGACTGCAAGCTCTCATTGAAGGACATCTCTAAAAAAGTGGGCGTCAGCATCCCAGTCGTTAGGAAGAGAATTCGTAGACTCGAATCCCTTGGAATACTCAAAGGATGCAAAGCCCTCATAGACCCTGAAGTTGTTGGTGCAGTGAGCTATTTAATCGTGGTGGAAGGCCGGGAGATAAGAAGTATTAGCAGTATTTTAGAAGAATTTAGTGAAGTAGAGAAGGCATATGTATCTACATCCAGGCGGAGCGGTGTTCTCATTGCAAGATTTACTGACCTGAAACGTTTTGATGAAATCATTAGTAAAATAGAGAGTCTAGGTCTTAATGTTAAAAGTACGATGCTCATCGACTTGGAATACTCTGAAAGAGTTTGGACCCCACCCGAGCCGAGCCAGAGAGTAACGTTAAAATGCGCCTTCTGCAACCAACCCATAATAGGGGAGCCCTACAAGGTTGTCCTCAGTGATGGAAGAATACTGTACTTTAATAGCGAGGAATGCGCTAAGGCGTACTTCCTTCTAAAGAAATCCAAAGGCTGAAGTGATGCTTTAACGTTTACAGGTGAAGTCCGGCCTCATGTAACTATTTGCACTCAACGAAAATGAGTGGAGAACTCTCGACTATGCAGGGTGAAATTACATCCCAGGTTATTTCCCTTCAAACGATTAGAGGCCTTGCCACACTCCCTCTAACCTGCCGGTGAATAGGGTAATGCCTATACCTAGCATTGCCCGTTTGCCCAGAGCCGTTAAGCGCATGTACTTAGCCGTACGAGTTGGCATGGAGGACAAGAGGGTTAAGATCGTATTCGTAGCATCACTAATAGTTTACTCTCTCATCTACATGGCTTTGACTGGAATGCTGAGGCTTACCCGCGTCTACACAAGTGAGCCTGTTAC
Organism: Acidilobaceae archaeon; assembly: GCA_027057815.1. Classification (GTDB taxonomy): domain Archaea; phylum Thermoproteota; class Thermoprotei_A; order Sulfolobales; family Acidilobaceae; genus JALURD01. Next base: position 10,687 of record JALURD010000270.1, read on the forward strand.
CGTGGAATTAGTTAGGCAGTCAGTTACAGGTCTACCCAGTATGTTAATGGTGGTTATCCTTGGGAGGTTAGTATTGACCATAACACCTTTAGGGACAATTTTCTTCTTAGCCCTTTCAATACTGTTTGCGTTAAACATAGCACTCCTATATCGTGTCTACATTAAGAGGATGGGCGCGTTAATGGAGGGTAAAAGAGTATTCCTAGCCTCGACGCCTGCAATGTTCACCCCACTGGCCTGTGCTGCAGGCTGTGGTGGAGGAGCTTCCGCGGCTCTCATTTCACTAGCCTCCTCTATTGCAGGAGCTGGCAGTGCAAGCCTTCTTGCCTCCCTCCTCACCAAGTGGGGCTGGATGCTGTCCACTCTTTCAATAGTGCTCCTCTCCTGGAGCCTTTACAAGGTATCCGAGCTTACTCTTCAAGCTCAAGGTTACTCTTTAAGGATAGATATTCCCCGTAGGGGTTTTAGACTAGAGTAGGTGGCTTAAAGTGAGAAGCGAGTATGATATCGTGATTCTTGGCGGCGGAGCCGCCGGGTTCTCGGCTGCAGTAGCCGCTGCTGAGGCTGGTGCCAGCGTTTTATTGATAAGCAATGGTCCGCTTGGAGGCACCTGCGTCAACTTCGGCTGTGTCCCGACGAAGTTCCTATTATCCAGGTTATCACTAGCTAGAAAAACAGGGTCAACTCTAAGACTCCCAGAACTGATAGCTGAGGCCTCAAAGCTCTCCGCCGAATTGCGGAGGGAGAAGTACGAATCCCTTCTAGAGAGTCTTGGAGTCGACTATATCCACGGTACCGCTAGGTTTAAGTCGCCCGGAGTGGTTGAAGTCAGCGGCAACGAGGTTGCCTACCGTAAAGCTGCTATAATAGCTGTTGGGGCTAAGGCGTGGCGGCCACCTATACCGGGCATCGAATCCATTAGCAAGTTTATCATAGACAACGAGAGGTTATTCCGAGAGCCAGTCGATCCAGGAAGCATTGCCGTAATAGGCGGGCGGGCCCAGGCCCTGGAAATAGCTCAAATCATGGCTAGGAGCGGTGTTGAGACGTATTTACTTCAAAGGAGCCCTAGACTTCTTCCTACCGAGGAGCCTGAGGCCGGCATGGTTTTAAAAGAGGTTCTTGAAGATGACGGAGTTAACATCTTTACCTCGACTAGGATATTGAAGGTTGAGCCGGTAGGTGGCTTTGTTAAAGTTAAGTTCCACTCGGATAAAGGGGATTACGTAATTAAGGTCGACTACATTTACCTGGCTACGGGTAGAAAGCCTATCTTAGAAGGTTTAGGCCTAGACAAGGTGGGGGTTAAAGTATCAAGTAGCGGCTACATAGTCGTGGATGAGTACTTAAAGGCTGCTGAAGGGATATATGCCGCTGGTGACTGCATAAACGGATACATGCTTGAGCCTGTAGCCGCCAAGGAGGGTTATGTAGCCGCACTAAACGCTCTCGGCAACAAAATCAGGATGGACTATACCGTTATTCCTAGGGCGGTTTTCACTGATCCCGAGTTTGCACGTGTCGGACTCACTGAACTAGAGCTCGCCAGGAAGCTGGGTGTCTGCGCTTGCAGGACGGTGGATCTCAGCGTTGTGCCTAAAGCTAAAATATTGGGCTATGAGAAAGGCTTCTTCAAAATCGTCATCGATCCTCGAGATAAGAGAGTTGTGGGTGTCCACATGGTGGCACCAGGAGCCGCTGAAGCCATACACGAAGCCGCAGTAGCCATTAGAGCGGGCATGACTATAGATGACCTGATAGACTTAGTCCACGTATTCCCAACAATATCTGAGGGAATAAAGTATGCGGCACTAGCATTCTATAGAGACGTCTCGAAGATGCCGTGTTGTTTAATTTAAAAATGAAATGGAAAATAGTGGAAAAACGCTGGGGACCGCTAGAGGGATTCAAACTAGCTTTTAACTACAATCCAATAACTTGAAAGAGCCTGCAATGAACTGCTCACTCTTAATACCCTCTGCCTCAAGCTACCTTAGGGTTACCCTCCTTGGCCTTTGCTGGTTCCACAACTCTCCGACCGCTGGTTAGCCATTCTTCAAGCCAGCGTCTTGCCTCCGCGTCGCTTGGCGCTTGGAGAGGTGGGTGCTTGAAGTACCATGCACTGGCCTCTGGTATCGCGCCAGCCTCTCCCCTGTCGAGGGCTACCTTGGCTACTCTTACTACGTCGGCTAGGACGGCGGCGCACATGCTTTTGTCGTCGACGGATAGCTTGAGGTCTATGGTTAGTGGGAAGCCTGCGAAGCTCCTGGCCTTTATGTAGATGTAGGCGACCTTAGTGTTCCCGAGGAATGGTATGTAGTCGCTGGGTCCTATCCTGACGCCACCGCCCTCCTCGAGCTTCCTCCCATACCTGAGCAGACTCGTTACAGCCCTTGTCTTGCTTATCCTCTTGGACTCCAGCCTCTCCTCGAGTAGCATGTTTAGGAAGTCTGTGTTGCCGCCTACGTTGAGCTGGTAGGTGCCCTCAACCGTCACTCCCCTGTCCCTGAGGAGGGATACAAGCGTCCTGTGAGTTATGGTAGCACCGACTTGACCCTTAACGTCGTCTCCGAGGAGTGGGAGGCCCGCCTCAGCGTACCTTCTAGGCCAGTACCCCTTCGGGTCGCTTGCTATGAAGACTGGGATGGCGTTCACGAAGGCGGCCCTAGCCCTCAGCGTCGCCTCCGCATAGAACCTTGCGGCCTCTTCGCTCCCGACGGGTAGTAGGTTCAGCACAACTTCAGCCTCTCTCAGGGCATCTGCAACCTCGTCCACGTCAGGTTCCCTGCCCTCCCTGACGGGCTTGAAGACCTCTTCCATGTGGGGGGCTACGCCGTCCATCACGGGGCCCCTGGCTACTGTGACGCCCAGTTTCGGCACGTCGGCGAACTTGGGTGTTATGTTGGGTGGGGCGAATATGGCCTCGGATAGGTCCTTGCCAACCTTAGTCTCGCTAACGTCCACTGCTGCGACGAACTCGATATCCCAGACCTTGTAGCCCCCTATGTCGTAGTGTATTAGGCCCTCGCCGTCGCCCTTCTCCTTGTAGTAGTAGACGCCCTGGACCAGGGCGGATGCGCAATTACCTACTCCTATAATCCCTACTTTCACCTTTCCCACGAATCTCACCCCATGTGGGCGTCGTAGGTCAGGGTAGGACGCCCATATTCGGTGCGAGGCATTGTCGCCGCTAAGCATACTCGGTGGGTCGAATATAAGCGTGACGCTCGCCTGGAGGCACTCCAGCATCTGGATGCGGGGTTCAGCTATTCTAGGGACACCACAGCCTCCTCCTCGGCTTCGAGGCCTGCCTCGACGACTCCCCAGCCGGCTATTACTCCTGCTATCGTAGTGGCGGCTAGGGCAGTCAGCATTATTGCTGCTGCAAGCTCGCCCGAAAGGACTCCCTTGAGGAGACCCGTGTAGGCTATTATCGTTGAAACAGTGAGCCTCGCGGCGAAGACAGTTGAGAGTCTCAAGTCATTTACGCCTACGGCCTTCTTAAGGGCCGCATGCGTGACCGCTATTTTAAGTGGGAAGCTTGCGGTGAATAAGACGATCGAGTCTAGTACTAGGAGCGCGCCGAGGTGTACTCCGCCTATGTGGAGGCCAGCTGTCACGAAGAATATGGGCGAGAGGAAGCCGAAGACGAGTCCGCCTATCTTCTCCGGGAGCCCGACCCTGAAGTGGAGGGCCTCCCTGAAGGCCACGCCGAGTATGAACGAATAGAGCACTGCATGCACGCCAACGACCTCTGAGAAGAGGGCTACTATGACTATTACTGCTATTATGAACCGCAGCTCCGCCTCATGTGTCTGCTCCGGGAGTCTACGTAGTATTGCGCTTAGGAGTGGAGGAGCCAAGGCTAGGGATGCGAAGTAGATTATCAACGCGGCGCTGGTCTCCACCGCTATGGCTATGAATGCGAGTATGCTCACGACATCGGCAACCATGGCAGAAGCGAGGACTACCTGCCCGGGGCCTCTGGCGAGGAGCCCCCTAGCCTTGAGTATAGCGTAGACTACCGCCACGCTTGTGGTCGACACTCCTATCCCGGCCAGTGCTGCCTCCTGGAGAGGGTATCCGAGCGCCCACACCCCCAAAGTAGCGGCGGCCATGGGGGCTGAGAAGCTTACAACGCCGACCAGGAGACTGCTCAGGGCGTGCTGCTTCAGCAGCTCCAGGTCCACCTCAAGTCCGGCGGCGAACATGAGGAAGGCACTGCCCAGCAACGCGAGCGTCTCAAGAGTATCCGAGACGGGAACCCCCATAAGTGCGGCTGTGAAGCCTAGAAGTATCTCCAGTATAGCAGGGACCAGGCCAAGAGCTTCACCAACGAGGAAGCTTGATAGTATGGCGCCTGACGCGACGGCCAGTGGGTAGAGGTCTCCAGCCTCAGTACACGTGGGAGAACAGTAAATCGGTGATAATATAGCGGCTACCCCTATTAAGACGCCGATTACCCCCATTAGCACTCTAGTCAGAGTAACCCTCACCAACCACCTGCACCGATGGAGGCAAGCCCGCGGCCAGTGGCCCGAGGCGCGCTAGGCATGCCATTAATTTATATTTAGAGGCCTAATGAGTTGACAGGCCCTGTGGAGGTGGAGCCGATGCGGGGCTGGGAGCCGGTCTGCGGGTCCCCGTCAAGAGGTTAGTCCCGCTCAAGTCCCTCCTGCCACATGAGCGGGTAGTGTGGAGCCACGTCCTGGAGATCCTGGAGTCTATAATTAAGGTAGGGGCTGTTCTTAGGCCTATACTAGCCGCGCCCATCCCCGGGTCCAACGGGCGCATCGTGATCCTAGACGGTCATCACCGCTGGCTAGCATTGAACCTGCTGGGCGCCGTGAAAGCGCCGGTGCTACTGGTCGACTACGAGAGACACGTCCACCTCGGCACATGGAGGGAAGGAGTTAGAGTGTCGAGGAGCGATGTCTACAAGCGCGCTCTGACCGGGAGACTCTTCCCGCCGAAGACCACGAGGCACCAGCTTCTAGTAAGGGTTGACTGGGAGCCCACGCCGCTCGAGGAGCTAGTCCCGGGCTGCCGGGATCCCTGCTTATTAGGAGGAGGCGGGGGCCAGCGCCGAGGGCAGGGTGCTTAGCCTTGCCTATGGACTCCGGACGCGCCTCCATGCTTCGAGAGAGCCCCACGAGGCGCGTGGACGCGCTCCGCGAGAGGCTGGCGAGAGAGGGGAGGGACATAATCCTTCTATCCACTGGCCAGCCAGGAATCCCCCCGCCGAGATGGCTCAGGGAAGCCACGGCAGGGATCCTCCTCAAGGAGAGCATGGAGGCCTACGCCTACACGCCAAGTAGGGGCTATGCATCTCTGAGGGATCTAATAGCCCTGGATTTGAGGGAGCTCGGGGGCCCCGAGGTAGAGCCGGACCAGATAGTGGTCACTGCAGGCGGCCAGGACGCCATGTACTCCACCCTAGCAGCCATAGTGCCCGAGGGCAGCGAAGTCATACTATTGGATCCGACGTACTTCGGCTACGAGCCCCTCATACAGCACTTCGGGGGCAAAGTGAGGTGGGTACCCGTAAGTATAGAAGAGGGCTTCCAGCCAGACCCTGACAAAATACTCGAGGCGGTTGAGAAAGGGAGGACAAGCGCGATAGTCCTGGTTACCCCGGACAACCCAACCGGCAGAGTGCTCTCTAAGAAGGTAGCTAAGGCTCTGGCTGAGATAGCTGAAGACTACGACTTGTGGATAGTGGCCGACGAGGCCTACAAGACCCTAATCTATGAGGGAGAACACGTCTGGCTCTACGACCTAGCCCCGGAGAGGGTGATATCAGTTAACACCTTCAGCAAGGACCCTGGGATCCCCGGCTGGAGGCTCGGCTACGTCTACGGGCCGAAGTGGATTATATCCAAGATACACTTGATCCACGAGTCCCTAGTCTATTGCCCTCCGAACGTTGCCCAGAGGATGGTCATGGAGTATCTGTCAAGGAGGAGGGAGAGAATGGAGTTCCTGAAGTGGCTTAGGGAGCAATATATTGCAAGGAGGGATGCGCTGCTGGACGAGGTTGCCAAGAGGCTGCCCGATGCCAGGATACACAAGCCTGAAGGCGGCATGTTCGCGTTCCTTGACCTCTCACCCTACCTAGAAGGTGCTGGAGTCGATGGCGAGCGTTTCGCTGAATTGCTGTTAGTCCAAGAAGGCGTCGCGGCCGTGCCCGGAGTCTACTTCGGCAAATCATACCCACACGCTCTCAGGCTAAGCTTCTCAGCTGAGACCCCCGAGAGGATCCGGGAAGGGGTCAGGAGAATAGCCAGCCTCACGGAGAGGATAAGATCAAACACTGCATGGCAGTAACCGTAAATCCTGATTTAATTGTTAAAACTTTTCCTCTCGTAGAATTCAAGGTTCTCGTATTAAAGGCTTATTTATAAGGAGCGACATTACGGATTAAAGGGCCTATATATATTTTCTCAATTATAATAACTACGATATAGATGGATTTGTTGAAGAATAGGGTGGAGCCTGATTGGTTAACACGAAGCATATGAAAGCACTTCTCGAGATCACGGATTGCCACATAGCTTCAATGCTTAGAAGCGGGATTCGTGTCAGGCTTAAGGTACTCAGGGTCCAGAGTGAGGGCGATACCCTCCGGGTATGGGCACTTGTACGTGGGACCCGCGACTCCGTCAAGGAGTTTCTGAGGCTGTTTGCGGCAGATAAGGGTTCAGCCTACACTATCCTCCATAAATCGGGCGGCACTTGGCTTGTGCATATATCGATGCCGGCATGTAGGTGCCCAAGGAGGGGCCTTTGCCCATTAGCTTCCCCATCAGGCAGAGCGTTTGCGTTATCACTCTCAATAGAAAAGGGTCGGTCCCTTGCACTAGTAATGGTCTCGTCGAAGAAAATGCTCCAAGAACTAGCTGAAAGCGGCTACAGGATACTCTCCGTGGAGGAGGACCCTGTTGCCGATGAGTTAACACCCCAGCAGGAAGCGATTCTATTGAAGGCTTTTGAGCTAGGCTACTATTCCTACCCGAGAAAGGCGAGCCTCATGGACATCGCTAGGGCTATGGGGCTCTCTGTCTCAACCGTAGCCGAGAGCCTGAGGAAGGCTGAAGCTAAAGTCATAGCCAGGTTTGTCAAGGAAGACCTTTTATTAATGAAGTACCTCGACGCGCTCCAAGGCATAAAAAGCAGTAACGACGGAGGCTAAAGAATTCCCTATTAGCCAGGATTTGCTCCTTTACCGTGCTTCTATCCTGGGATCCGAAAGGTTTCGGATTGGGGCTCATTACTAAAACTTTGGACTGGCGATTTTCAGGGGAAAACTTGCGGCCGAGACTCGTAGCTATCCTAGTATTAGCTGTAATCTTGGCAGTATCTGCGCCAGCTACGGCGGAGAAAGTATTATATCCGTGTAGCACATGCCACGAGCAATTAAAGGCAAAGCCTGATCGTAAGTCGAGCTCGTTCCATGATATAAGCTTGGGAGGGAAGCATTCCGGTCTTGTCTGCGTGAACTGTCATAATGCCACATCAGCTATGATGCAGTTAGTTGGGGGCGTGAACATTTCCACCTTTATCTTTAGGGGTGAAGCCAGCGAATCTGCGCTGGTATGCGCATCCTGCCACTATGACATCTATATTGACTGGGTAAGGCTTGCCCACGGTAACGTTACGTTCGTGTGCCCTGGAGGGGAAGTTGAGACCGTAACGGGATACATGGGCGGAGTCTACTACATGCACGTGTGCCCTGAACCTCAGGGATACAGTGCATCGCCAGCTAAGCCTTGCACTTCATGCCATGACCCGCACGATCCCACTTTCCAGCCGCCCGGGATCCTCCCGGCGCCAGCGGGGAGACCCGACCCTCCCAGCCAGGAGGGTGTGCTCTTCGGCGGCTTAGCTGTGACCGCGGCTGGCCTAGCTCTCATCGCAGCAGCTCCTCTCCTCCATGCAAGGTCTAGGAGGTGATATTCGTCCATGAAGGAGAGGCGGGAGAGAGTGGATGAGGGCAGGAGGAGGGCCATCAAGCTCATGGGTTTAGCGGCCCTATTCTCAGCTATAGGCGTCGTGGAGGTTGATCGAGAGGCATTCATGAAGATGCTGAAACGCGTGGACCCCAGGGAGGTCCTTGGAGATAGTGCGGAGCTAGCCCTCTCTTCCCCCGTCGACGAGAGAGCCTCGAGGAAGGCGGCCGAGTTGAAGAGTCTCTGCATGAAGGCAGCCGAGGCGATATGCGACGCCTCGGGGAGGGAGTCACCGGAGTGCATTGAGGCCCTGAAGAGGTGCGAGAGGATACGCGTGACCAATGAGCCTCCAAGGAAGGGCGTTAGGTACGCTATGGCGATAGACGTCGACAAGTGCATAGGATGTCGGAGATGCGTCTACGCCTGTGCAATGGAGAACAACGTCCAGAAGAATGCTGGCATGGAGTGGATAAAGGTGCTGGAGGTTGACCGTGAGGGCGCCCAGGAGCTCCAGGGAGCTAGGGAGGACTATACTGTAGCGCCTAAGGCGGGTAAAGTATACGTCCCAGTGGCCTGTATGCACTGCGAGAACCCGCCGTGCGTCATGGTGTGCCCGGTTAGGGCTACGTGGAAGGAGGAGGACGGGATAGTAGTCATTGACTATGATAGGTGCATTGGATGCAAGTACTGCATCGTGGCGTGCCCATACGGTGCTAGGAGGTTCAACCTACTCCCACCAGAGATAAGCCCTCTAGAACTCAATCCAGACATGCACATCCTCGGCAATGTCCCAAGACCCGTTCACGTCGT
>JALURD010000271.1 GCA_027057815.1 Acidilobaceae archaeon
CCAAGGCGGCTAGAGCCACTACTGCCACCGTGCCGCCGTATTTGACCACGCCCTGGAGTGTCTCCCTGAGAGACTGCGACCCTACACTGGCGTCTGCTGGGAAGTGCTCCTTCAACACCTGCGCCTTCTCCTTCGATATAGCGTAGATCCACCGCGTCGCTCCCCCAACATAGCTCGGCAGGTCTATTCCATAGACCTCTTTGCCCTGGCCCTTCAGCTGGCTTGCCTTAGCCTTGATTTCGTCGAAATCCCCGAACTCGAAGACACCGGTCGGACACACCTCGACGCACGCAGGCTCCAGACCCGCCTGGAGCCTGTCGACGCAGAAGGTGCACTTGTAGTACTTCCCGTTCTCCTCACTCCTCCTCGGTATGTTAAACGGACACGCAGCCTCACAGTAGCCACAGCCTATGCAGTCAGCCTCATTTATGACTACAGCACCCTCCTCCGTCACCACTATCGCGCCGACGGGGCAGGCCCTGGCGCACGGTGCGTCTGCGCAGTGGAGGCAATTGTATGGCAGGGGCTGTATGTAGGGATCCTCGAAGCCGGACAGGTACTTTATCCTAGTCTCCTTGAAGTAGACCAGCTTCCAAGTGTTAGCATCGAGATCCGTCGGGCTGGTTATACCCTCCTCGGTTGGCCATCTGGCAAAGGCCAGAGTCTCGGCTGGGCGTCCATTCCACTCCTTACAAGCGACCTGGCAGGCCCTACAACCTATACACTTGTCGAGATCTACCAGGACGCCATACCCGCCAGCCACTCTTTCTCACCCCTCCAGCATCTCACTCCTTAAAATAGTCTAGGTGGCTTTCCTGATCTTACCCATGAAGGCTTTGGACTCCTGTATCGTGGTCTTGACGTCTACCACGTCTGGAGTGGCGAAGTTGGCCTGCGGGCCTGCCTTGCGGCCAGCGAAGCTGAAGCTCCAGTGCATGCTGACCACTGGCACGTCTTTCCCGTTGACCTTCAGGTAGGCCATTCCGTCAGTAACCCATGCCCTCATCTTGATTGACCCTCTGGCGGTGACTATCTCGACCCAGTCACCGCTCTTCACGCCGATCTTCTCAGCCAGCTTCCTCGGTATCTGGACGTACGGGTCTGGCACCAGCTCCAGTAGGTAAGGTACATTCCTTGACATCGCTCCTGAATGGAATGTCTCGGTCATCCTATGAGTTGTTATGACGACCAGCTCCCCCTCTACTCCCTCGAGCGCCTTTGGGTCGTGGGCCACTCCGACGGGTTTGCCCTTAACTATCTCTGGCTCCTCATAGAGCACCTTCAGGTTGTGTGGATGCAGCCACGCTATTGTCGGGTACTCGAATTGAAGCTCTAGCACGGGAGACTCTACTGGCTCGGTGTGTAGTGGCCATTGGAAGTTGTAGCCGGGGTACCAGCGGCCGTGCTTCTCTATCACGCGCTTCACCGCCTCCACTATATCGCCGGTCTCCTCGTAGAACCTCTTGAAGTCCTGCTTGAACTCCTGTAGCTTGGGCTTAGCATCCCTGTAGGGTGATCCGGAGAAGAAGGGCCTCTTCACGCTGGCTTTGGTGATGCTCTGGACGTCTTCATCTATGTATAGGGTGTCATTGGCCCAGAGGTATTTCATACCGGTCTTGGCGGCGAATTCCTCGAAGGTGTAGACCTTGACCTCTCCGCCCTCCTCAACCACGAACTTCCCGACGACCTGCGGCTTCCCCGTCCTGATGAACTCTATTAGGTCGATGCCGCCGAAGAGGTCGGCTATGCCGCTGAGCCTCCTCTTGAACACCTTGGGTATGAAGAAGTTGTGGCCTGGCAGGGCAAAGGGTCTGTACTCGCCCGTGTACTCGTCTATGATCTCGCCTGTTTCACCCGTTACCCTCCACTCCTTCCCAGCTGCCCGAATCGTATCCTCCCTACCGAGGACTGCTTTGAGGCTGTCGAGGTTGTACATTAGCCTCACGTTCATCGGCCAGCTCCAGCCCCAGTTCTTGTAAACCTTGAACTCCCTGCTGAACGTGCCGTCGATCTCGCCGGGATCCCTCAGCCTATTGCTACGCCTCATCGGCGTGAACTCGTCTCTTACCGGGTCCCAGATGCCCTGGTAGATGAGCATGTTGAAGTTTATCTCCCTGGCTATGAGTCTCGGGTTGACTTCGGCCTCTATCGGGCTCACGGGCGTCGCAGCGCCCGTGCCACCTCTGTAATCCCAGCTCCTGTCGGGCTTCAGCTCCCTCTCCCATACGAGTATTATCTTTCCGCCCTTCCTGAACTTCACTCTCTCCTTCTTCACGCCAGCATACTCGCTGGGCAGCTTGATAACGCCGTATTCCCTGAGGTACTCGTATAGCTTTGTGTAGATCCAGTAGTCGGGCCTGGCAATGCCTCTGGGCTCCCTGGCCTTGTAGGTCCACTGTATCACCCTGTTTCCATCGGTCATCGTGCCTTCTCGCTCGAACCACGCTGCCGCTGGTAAGAGGACGTCAGCGAACCAGGCTGTCTCCGTCTCGAATAGGTCCGCGACTACGAGGAGGTCTAGGCTAGCCAGGGCCGCGTAGATTATCTTGGCGTTCGGGTTGGTGACCGCCGGGTTCTCGCCGAATATGAACGCCGCCCTGATCTCGCCCGCTAGTGCCCTCCTAGGCCATACGGTCTCGCTGCTTCCGGCCCCAATTGGTATGTCACTCACCACAACACCGTTTTGTGGGTCGTCTTCGGGTATCGTGCCGAGGAATATGCCCCATGTCAGCTCGTGCCTCCTCCACCCATTGAATATCCAGACCCTCAGAGCCTTCGCCAGATCCGCCTCGCCCTTGTTGGGCTTCTTTATCGCGCTGAAGGGTGGCTTGTCCCTAGCCCATTCCGGCACTTCCCAGTTCCATGCGTCCGGCATGCCCTGCAGTTTCCAGTCCTGGTAGACCCTGATCTCCAGCGTCGACTTAGGTACTGCAGGATATCCTGGGAGTCCTCCAGGGCCAAACTGGACATCGGTGACTCCCTGGACGTTACTGTGGCCCCTGAAGGGGTGCGTGCCACCACCCGGGTAGCCGACGTTGCCCAGGAGGAGCTGCACTATAGCCGCGGCCCTGATGATGTTGACTGACGCGTTTGTATGCTGGGTCATACCCATTGCCCACTGTATGACGCCGTGCTTCTTGTGGTTGGTCACTACTCCACTGTTCTCCACGAACCACTCGGCCGCCTTCCTCAGCTTCTCCACGGGGACACCTGTGATCCTCGAGACGGTGTTCACGTCATACTCCCTTATCAGCTCCTTGAGATCTTCCAAGTCGGATTCAGTAATGTTCCACCTGGACATAAGCCTCTTGAACTCCGGCAGCTGGTCTATGGGTGGGTTCCTCTCGAAGAAGGCGTAGTGTAGGACGTACCAGAGTATCGCCGTCTCGGTGCCACTCCTGAAGGGTAGCCAGAGGTCGGCATACGTCGCTGTCCTCGAGAACCTCGGATCCGCCACTATGAACTTGCCGCCCTTCAACTTTGACTTTAGGAAGTAGTAGAAGGAGAGTGGGTGGGCCTCAGCCGGGTTGCTGAAGAAGAAGACCACGTCCGCTAGCGCGACGTCTTCTATACTAGCTGTCTCAGCCCCCCATCCATACGTGGTTGCGAGAGCCGTGACCGTTGAGCTGTGGCACTTCCTGTACTGGCTGTCGAAGTTGTTCGTTCCGACGAATACTGCAATCTTATTGCTCAGATACCCAGCCTCATTGGTCATGACAGATGATCCTATCATCTGCACGGGGGTCTCAGCGCCCTTGTAATAGTAGCCATCATCGAATACTGGGGCGCCGCTGGCCGCCCTATACTCGTCCATAATCGCCTTCATCCTCTCGGCTATGAACCTGAACGCCTCATCCCACTCCACTGGCCGCCACTTCGGCGGGTACTTCTTCACTATGGAGACCAGTTCATCCCACGACTTGGCGGAGAGTATCTCCTCAACGGGAGGCTTTGGACCTGTTCTGATCATGGGCTTCAATACCCGTATATCATTGTCGGCAAGCTGGTATGCAGCCTTGCCCTTCGGGCATAGCCTTCCCCAATTAATGTACGAGTCAGTCGAGCCCCGTGTATGGATTACTCTATCACCTACGGTGTAGACGTCGATCGAGCAGCCCATAGAGCAATAGGGGCATATGGATGCAGCTACTTTCGCCTTAACTATTTCGGTCTTGCCTCCAATCTCGCCCAGAACCCACTTCTTCTTTACCTTCTTAAACGGCGGAGTCACCGCCCTAACTACTGTGGGGGCGCCCGAACCAAGCGCTGCAGCAGCGAGAGCGCTAAGCTTGAGGAATGCCCTCCTCGAAAGCTTGGGCTGCTCCACGCACATCACCTCCTGAAGAGGCTGGCCCTCCCGTATCGTTTGTCCCTCTTGCCCTTCAGCTTCTTAATCGAGAGACAGGTGATGTCCTCGCTCCCCTCAAGTATTGAGTAGAGACCATCTACGGCCTCTGCCCCCAACTCGGCCTCCAAGGCCTCGACGTCCTCGAGGACCCGCCGAGCTGGCTCGGGGAGGCTTCCACGCCTATAGGACACTAGTAACACACCCCACTAGTAGGGCCTTATCTTCTTAATTAGGAAACATTAGGATACGTAGCTAAATAGCTAGACGTTTTGTTTTTCACTGAAAACTCATATTTCAAAACATAACTGATCACTTAATAATATGAAAATTCTCTAAATGGGAAATTCGTGGGTTTAGCAATTATATATAGGAGCAAGGGGGTCCAAGTATCCCTGAGTTCGACTCCACGGTTATACCGGGGCTCGTGGAGATAATACATTATTGGTTAGTGCACACTTCCCCCGCGTAGGGTTGTAGCCTCTTTTACCCAGTAGGGCCGCCTACGATGGATTGGTGAGCGCGGGTTTGGCTAGGCGTCTGGCCCTTGTGGCACTGGCACTCCTCCTCATCGCTCCTCTAGCAGCCGTGGGCGCGAGCGCAGCGAGGATTCCCGGCATAGTGATCCTCGTAGACATGTCGCACGGCCAGAACCCCGGCGGCCTAGCTGACCTGATGAAACTGGTGCCTGAGGCTTACTGGATCGTTCTAGTAGCCAGCCCCGGCGACGAGGAGAACCTGCCCAAGGCCGTCTTGAAGCTGGCCGACGAGATTCGGTACGGAGGATTCACGCCCGACACGCTGGCAGGCGTTGACATGGTGATCATAGGCCAGCCCACCCTCCTCCCTGACCCCGCTGAAATACAGGCCCTAGTCCAGTGGTTCAACGGCAAGGGCATCAGGGCGATCTGGGTAGCCGCTGACAGCGACTACCCAGCTCAGGGAAGCGAGACTTCGCAGCAGTTCGCCAACCAGGTACTCGAGGCCATAGGGAGCAAGCTCAGGCTCGACTACGTGAGCGTCGAGGATGAGGAGAGCTACGCTGGGAGGACGTATAGGGTCATAGGCATAGTGGACCCTGTCCCCAAAGACAGGCCCAGCGCTCTCCTAGCATACGTGGCTAGCAAGGTACTCTTCCATGGCCCTGGAGCAGTCTACGCCCTAGACGCCAACGGGAACCCTGTGAACCCCATAGAGACTCCCGTTGATAATGTCTGCGTCATCGTGAGGACCAGCGAGGCAGGCAAGATAGTCGAACACCAGACCACCGAGGGCGGTGGCATTAGTGGCGTATTCTACCAGGTTGGCCAGACCGGCATGTTCCCACTACTCGCTATAGAGAGGGTGAGCATCGAGCCACTCAAGACCGTTATAGCGAGCGGCGAGAGCCCGTACTCTGGCTACCAGGCAATGGTGACATGGGAGTATAAGGGGATCCCCCTGGACGGTCCTAACTTCGTCAAATACCTGATCTACATGGCTGTAGGCTACTTTGCACCCTTCAAGAGCTTGATGGAGTTAAAGGCCGTGGACGAGAAAGTTAAGAGCATTGACGAGGCCTTGGCGGGCGCACAGAGCGCGATAGACTCGCTCAAGGGCACGCTCAACACCGTCTCAGGCAAAGTAGACAGTCTATCCTCGACCGTCGACCAGCTATCCTCCAAAGTATCACAGTTAGAGGGAGACCTCAACACAGTCAAGAGCGATCTAGGCACGGTTAAGAGCGACGTGGACAAGCTGAAGACCGACGTCTCAGCGGCCAGCGACGCTGCAAACAAGGCCTCCGGCAAGGCGGGCAATGCCCTCGCAGTCGGGGTCCTAGCCCTAATAATAGCTCTCGGCGCAGTGGGCCTAGCCTTCACCAGAAAGTAGCCGGCCTAAGAGTTAAAGGTTAAACTCCTCCCCTCCCCCCTTTCTTCTCTCAAGGATTCGACGGGTGCCCCTAAGTATGAGTGGGATCCTGACGTATAGTGAGGCGGCGGCGTTAATGCTAATCCATAGGGGGCTCTCAAGCGTCAAACAGCTCGCCTCAGCGCTCCGTATCTCTGTTGAGGAAGCGTCCAGGATAGTCTCTAGCTTGGAAGCTAAGGGGCTCGTGGAGAGGGTTAGAGGGTTCTTGGGAAGGGAGAAGCTGAGGCTTACGCGGAAGGGATTGGATGCCATACCCGTGGCATCTGAAATGCTCAGGAAGGCCAGCGAGGTGGCTACGAGGGCTGCCGAAGAGGCGAAGTCTGGAGTGAAGCCTGTCGTTGATGAGGAGATTCTAGTCGCGCTGCCTGCCCTAATGTTTCTGGGCCTCGTCCCCGCGTGGGTGTTGGGCGCCCTCCTCCCGCTAATGGCGCACACGCTAGACTATGGAAGCGAGTGGGAAGCTGGTGAAGATCAAGACATAGACTACGATGATGTAGATTCCGATTTCGGGGACCTGGACTTCTAGCGTTACTTATGCTCTAGATCAGCTTAATGACAAGATTGAATAGCCCCTCCCCTCTCCGTGGGATTAGTCGGTGTGCTCCTTGAGGGGCAGAGTCTGGACTCCCCCTAAGGAGGTAGTTGACAGGGCCAACGTGACCTCTCTCCTCGAGAGGGAGGGGTTCAAGGACTACAAGTCCTTCATAGAATGGAGTACCGGGGATGGCTGGAGGGAATTCTGGTCCAAGCTACCCGGCTGGCTGGGCGTCGAGTGGTTCAGGGAGCCCCGTGAGACCGTGGACTTGAGTAAGGGGCCGGAGTGGGCGCTCTGGTATCGTGGAGGTTTACTCAACGCCGCATACAATGTAGTAGACCGTATAGTCAAGATGGGGCTGGGATCCCGCGAGGCATTCACTTGGGTGGGAGAGGACGGCTCTGAGAGGAGGGTGACTTATGACGAGCTCGCCAGGGAGGTCGCTGCTTTCTCGGCTTACCTCAAGGATGTCGGCGTCAGACCGGGCGACGTGGTGGCC
>JALURD010000272.1 GCA_027057815.1 Acidilobaceae archaeon
GTCGTAACAGTGGAACCGCAGAAACGAAGACCCATGGTCAGGTCCGTGATCCCACTATCCATAGTCGTATACACGACATACAGCAACTCAACCCTCAAAGCTGTCGCTAAGGCTGCTATTACTGCTTCAAAGGTTCTTAACCAACTCTCAGGTATCAGGGACATCATGGGGAAATGTATGAATTCTATGTACCTTCAGGCCGTGAATTGTAAATGGTCAGACCACTTGTCAGCCTGCATAAGGGACCTCCAAGCGGCGGCCGACCAGGCATCCAACGCTGGGTTAGGCCAGCTAGCCGCCGCCCTCGAAAGGCTTGCCTCGAGGCTCTCAACGGACTACCTAGCCCTGACTGGCAAGTGCTAAAGCCATGGAGGTGCCAAGGGGGTGGGGGGCTGCGCGGGGTCCCCGGCCAGACCCCTCCTAGAGGAGGCCTACAACGCTCTGGAGTCAGGGGGCGTGGTCGCCGCTGTCGCGCCAACCTCTTATGGTAAGACTGTCGCGAGCCCGTGGATGTGGAGGATGGCCCAGGATGAGGGCCTGGCTGGGGGCCTCATCCACGTGGCCCCCCTCAGGAGTCTAGTCAAGAGGACATATGACGATGTATTCGGCCCCTGCGGCGGCAGGCTCCAGATGCACGGGGCCCCCGAGGACGTGAAGTCCCCCTACTTCCTGTCCAGCCTCGTGGTCACGACCCTGGACAGCTTCCTCTGGAACCTATACAGGGTACCCGTAGCCGAGTCGCTCAAAATCCAGAGGGGCGCCTCGATGGGCCACTACTACCCGGCCTTACTCGCAATATTCACCTCCCTAGTAGTCTTCGATGAGGGGCACATGTACCTCTGGGAGGAGCCCTCCCACGGAGACCCGGGCTCCACCGGGGCCTTCGCGGCCCTAGCTGCCATAGCCGGCCTGGCATGGGCCGGGGCCCCTGTGCTCGTCGAGACAGCCACAGCCCGGCCGGGCATGCTGGCTAAGCTCAGGAGTGTAGTAGGGACTACGAGGGGAAGGGTCTCGATTAAGGCCCTCAAGGCCCCAAGGGGTTCAAGCTGCTGCCCATACCTCGACAAGCTAGTGATTGAAGCCGGGGCACTTGACATAGTCGTGGACCCGGACTGGGAGTCTAGCCACTTAGTCCCGTGGGAAACGCGCATCAAGAAGTCCTGGAGGGACGTCTTGGACGACATAGTAGACGACGCTAGCAGCGGGCCAGTACTGGTGATAACCAACACCGTGGGAGAGGCTGTCGAACTCTACCGTAAACTCGAGGGCATGGCGCCGAGAACCGTACTAGTCCATGGTAGGTTAAGCGGAAAGGACCGCTCCAAAGCCGAGGACGAAATTAGGATTGTGGAGGATAAGGGTGGAGTTGTGGTTGCCACCCAGGTAGCCGAGGCGGGCGTGGATGTTAACGCCATGGCGGTGTATACAGCCGCCGCGCCTCTAGAGAGCCTAGTTCAGAGGGCTGGGAGGGCATGCAGGAGAGGGAGGATCCTCGAGTCCTGCCACGAGGACGGAGGAAGAATGGTGATAGTAGAGGAGGGATCCCCCGGACCCTACAACAGGGAGGATATTCAGGAAGCACTTAAACTAGTATCGAATATAGCATCGAGGAGCCCCTCCTACATCGACTGGAGGGCACCTTGCAACAGGGGCTCCACCACTGGCTACGGTAGCATGCTAGCCATGCAGCGCACCGATTCCTACGGCCGCGATGTAGGTGGCTTGGTGGAGAGTCTCTTAGAGAGGTACCTGAAGTCGGACGCCCGGCCCTGGGCTCTACTCGAGATAATGGATCGATCCGGCCTCTGTGGGCTCGCGAGGGACTCTGTCATGGTTGAAGTAGACGTCGGCGGATCCACCGTGCCCGCGTCACTCCATTGGGCGCTGAACAAAGCTGAGGAGGCCCTCGAGTTCAGGAGCGGCGTCCCAGTCCTCGTAGTGGAGTGGAGAGGTAAGGGTGGCATGCAGTCAGTTGAGGTTGGAGCCTACAGGCTTTGGAAGGCCTGGAAGAGCCTTAGGAAGATGAAGGATGAGAGGGTGTATGGATGCAGGCGGTTAATAGAAGACATGACACGTGATGCACTCGATGCACTAAAGGGTCAGGGAGTGGAATTCGCCGTCTACAATGTGAGACTGAAGGCACGGGATGGAGCCTACGAGCCCGGCCTGGGCCTTCTAGTCTAGGGGTGCACGCCTTGACAGGCCCCTGCAACGCCCAAGCCTACCAGGG
>JALURD010000273.1 GCA_027057815.1 Acidilobaceae archaeon
CTGGGTTCGGCATAGGCGTTGAGAGGCTGACACGCTACCTCTGCGGGCTACGTGGCGTATGGGAAGCGAGGCCGTATCCGAAGCTAGCTGGCATAGCGCCGACGCCATAACAAGGCAAGGCGTGGGGGTGACAGGGGCGTGCAGACGCTCCGCAGGATAGCCGCGAGGCTAGCCTTTAAGCTGCTAGTCCTCTACGTAAGACTCTACGGTGTAAGGGAGCCGATAGATGACTACCCCCTGGACGAGGTGATAGACAGGGCCCTAAGGGGCGCGGACGCGGTATATCCTAGGCGAGGCCTTAGGGCGTATGGCTCAAGCTCGTTCGGGGCTAGAGTCAGGAAGTGTAGATCAGCGATACCGACCATGGATGAGTTAATAGTCGTAGCGCCACCGGCCTACACCCCCAAGCGGCTGGAAATGATGACTGAACTCTTCAGGGAGCCCATCTACAGTGATGTGGAGACTGAAACTGTTCTTGGCGGCTTCAAGGTGAAAGTCCCCCTAGCCTCGCCCTCAATGGGTAGCACGGAGATAGCTAGCAGGCACTCCATACCACTGGCCGTAGGGACGGCCAGGGCTGGAGTGGTTTACGGTATTGGAGAGAACGTAGCAACAGTAAGAGGATACGATAAGCGCCTCACCAGGGGGCACCCAACGCTCATAGAAAGGGCTCTAGCGTATCTTGAGAATGTGATGGATGGATACGGCGGCATAGTGATACAGCAGAGCGCGGAGGATGCCTACGACGAGTTGTGGAACAGGGTCTATAGTGACAAGCGGCTGGACCCCTACATAGACGAGGGCCTTGTAGGCTTTGAAATCAAGATAGGGCAGGGGGCGAAGCCAGGCCTTGGCGGGGTCATTAAGATACCGAGAGAACAGGCTGACAGGCTCAGGAGGAAGTACCACATAGACATACCTGTCGAGGGTAAGTATGCCACAAGGTATAGTGTGCCTGCCACCTTCACGGAGGATATACTTAGAGGTATGATAAGGAATATGAAGACAGCCTACCCCAGAGTCAAGATCTGGATAAAGCTGGGAGGCTTCAGAGATGCACTTGAAGTCATCAGAGTAGCGGCGGAGGAGGGCGCTGACGCTGTTATACTAGACGGGCTCGAAGGCGGCACAGGTATGGCCCCGAGGGCGGCTATGCAGCACTTGGGGCTCCCAACGCTAGCGATGGCAGCTGTGGCCAGAGAGGCTAGGAGGCGCGGGTACAAGGTCAACATACTCCTCTCAGGCAGGCTCTTCAATGGCTTCCACCTAGTCGCCTCAATGGCGCTGGGCGCGTCGGGAATAGCTCCAGGACGCGCTTTCCTAGCCGCTGCAGCAGCCAGAGGGTGGAAGGGCGTAGTTAATTATGTTGAGAGCGTTAAGGTGGAAGCCCAGATGCTCACGTCGGCGGTAGGGAAGTACAACCTTAAGGACCTTGATCCAGGCGATGTAGCAGCTTTAGATGCGGATGTAGCGAGGGCCTTGGGGATAAAATACGCCCTAGAATATTACTCTGCGCAACAGCAGATACGCTACAAGAAGCAGTTATAAACTTTAATACCGTGTTAACCGTAGGTAGCTGGCTTCTCTCTAAATACAATTCAAGGAGCCACGGTAATAAGCAGGGTAAGATTTAGATGAGTGAGATCCGGGTTACTTCGAGGAGCTTTGAGTCCTTCATAACAGAAATAGCGCCAGGGGTCATAGAGCCCGGACACATAGTTCTAATCAAGGGGGCTCCAGGCTCGGGCAAGACGACGTTCGCGGTCATGACAGCAAAGTACTTCGCGTCAAACCATGATAAGACGATTTACTTATCCTTTAATGAGTCTAGGGAATCAATGATAAGGAACTACAAGGGACTAGGTATAGACCTGGAAAGTCTGGAAAAAGCTGGAGTATTCAGGTACGTTAGTCTTCCACTAACGGCACGCCTGGAATCGATGATTGAGGAGATACGGAAGCACTCCATAGAATTTCTGCCTAGGCTCATAGTGGTGGACCCGATTAACCCGTTGATTCAGAAAGGTGAATCAGCCATAGAAAAACGAATTCTAGTTCAGAATTACCTCGTCTCAATCGCTAAAAATATCAGGTCCACTATAATGCTTCTGGCTGAGGAGTATCCAGACGAATCTGATGCACTTATCAGCCTGGAGTACATGGCTGACGTAGTGATCAGTTTAAGGTATAGGATAAGGCGGGCAGGAGTTATCGAGAGGGTCATGGAAGCCTTGAAGGTACGGGGTTCCAAGCATCACATGAGCAGGATACCATTCTCGATTAAGGAGGGTCAGGGTATAGTGATTTACAAGCCCGTCATCCCAGCCGAGATACCGCCCCCAGATATGGAGGTTATGCACTTCATGCCTTGCAGTGGCCTGGACTCTTACGTGGGCCCGATTTATAGGGGCCAGGTAGTATACGTAGGTCACCCATCAAACGTTAGACCCAGGGAGCTTGCTTTAATTCCTGTCGGGTTCCTACTCCTGAATAACGTTAGGGGCTCTGTGATTAGCTTCAGGATGTCTCCGATGGAGATAAGAGACGTCGTAATTAACGTTTTAGTAGATGGCGGTTTAGATAAATGGCTTGCAGAGTTTATAGCAGAAAACTACTTCGAATACCACGGAGTAAACCCACTGGCAACTAGCCTGACGGAGCTCATGTCGCAAATAATAGACTTCGTCAAGCATAGCAACGTAGACATGGTTGTTATTCATGGCGTGGAGATACTTGACCTACTCTATCCAAGCATGGAAATCATAGCATGGATGAAGAACCTGATGCTAACACTACGTCAGCTAAAGAAGACGTTGATAATCCTAGGCTCGACAGACTTTTCTAAATCCCGGAAACTTGCAGAGCTACTCTCCGATTTATCAATGGAATTCGCTTTGAACGATAAATTCGAACTTGAGATGAAGGTGTATAAGAGAGCTAAGAAGCCTAGGATCTTTGGGGAGGAAGAGATCAACGAATGTGCCCGGGAGATTATCGAGCGCATATTGGAATTTAGTGAGAGCTACGCGGTCTTCGATTGAATCAAGGCTTTTACCGGCTATTGTTGGTCATTGACCCGGTTACAATATATGGGATTTAACTGCAAGAAAAGAGGAAGAGTAGTAGGCGGTAGATGTTACAATACTTCTTCGACTAGCTTGGGTATTTCCTGTGGTATCCTGGCGACTCTGACTCCAGCCTTCTCTAGGGCTTTCACCTTGTCCTGGTAGCTGCCGGTGCCCATCATTATAATGGCGCCTGCGTGTCCCATCCTCTTCCCGGGCGGCGCTGTCCTGCCGGCGATGAACGCTACAACGGGTTTGGTGAAGCGTCCCTCCTCGATCATCTTAGCTGCTCTCTCTTCCATGTCTCCGCCAATCTCGCCTATCAGCACTAGGACCTTCGTCTGCGGATCCTTCTCAAAGTATTCCATAGCCTCTGTGAACGTGAGGCCTACAATGGGGTCCCCACCTATGCCTATAGCTGTGCTTTGGCCGATCCCTGCCCTGGTGAGGCTGTATGCTATCTCGTACGTTAGCGTGCCGCTCCTAGATACTATCCCTACGGGGCCGGGCTTGAAGATGTGGCCAGGCATTATGCCTACCTTCGCTGCGCCTGGGGTTATTATTCCGGGGCAGTTGGGGCCAATGATCACTGTGCCCTTTGACTTAGCGTAGTTGACAAACTTCATGGTCTCATGTACGGGTATGTGCTCGGTTATTACAACGACTACTTTCATGCCAGCATCAATGGCTTCATAAACGGCGTCGGAGGCGAACCTCGCTGGAACGAAGATGATGCTTGTGTTGGCCTCAGGGTGCTCGGCTACAGCTTCCTCCATGGTGTCATAGACCGGGACTCCGTGGACCTCCTGGCCTCCCTTGCCGGGCGTCACCCCAGCTACTATCTTGGTGCCATATTCGAGCATGAGCTTAGTGTGGAAGGATCCCTCCCTACCTGTAATGCCCTGGACTATGACCCGGGTGTCCTCGCCGACCAACACAGCCATCACATATCACCCCCAAGTCAGAGGCTGATAACCCTCTTCACGGCCTCGATGGGGTCAGTGTAAGCCTCGAGGCCGTGCTCCCTGAGTATTCGCCTGCCCTCCTCCTCGTTGGTGCCCGAGAGCCTAACCACTAGTGGCTTCTTGAGTCCGCCCAGCTCCTCTATCGCCTTGACTATGCCTTTAGCGACCTCGTCGCACCTTGTTATGCCTCCGAAGATGTTCATGAAGATCTTCTTGACCTTAGGCATCTCCATTAGGAAGCCTACAGCCGTTTTCACCAGCTCAGCACTTGCGCCACCGCCTATGTCTAGGAAGTTGGCTGGCCTACCGCCGAACTCGTAGACTAAGTCCATAGTGGTCATTGTTAGCCCTGCACCGTTCCCTATGACGCCTATGTCGCCATCAAGCTCCACGAAGGCTAAGCCTAACTTTCTAGCCTTGACCTCCCACTCCGTGTACTCTCCGCTCTCTTCTACCCTTGCCGTCCTCAGCTCGGGGTGCTTGAAGAGAGCGTTATCGTCTACTATGATTCTTGCGTCAAGCGGAATGACCTTGTCGCCCACAAGTGCTAGTGGGTTCGACTCAGCCAGCTCGGCGTCGTACTCAACGAATGCCCTATAAAGTGCTTGAAGGAACATCGCGAAGCTGGCTAGAGCCTTGCCTGTGAGGCCTATCTTCTTGCCTATAAGCCTTGCTTGATATCCCTTGAGGCCTACAAACGGGTCGATGTACTGCCTGACTATACTCTCAGGCTTCTCCCTGGCAATCTCCTCTATATCCATCCCGCCGTAGCGTGAAGC
Organism: Acidilobaceae archaeon; assembly: GCA_027057815.1. Taxonomy (GTDB): domain Archaea; phylum Thermoproteota; class Thermoprotei_A; order Sulfolobales; family Acidilobaceae; genus JALURD01. Next base: position 4,810 of record JALURD010000273.1, read on the forward strand.
TAGCACTACAGGTTTCCTCTCACTGCGGTCTATAACTATGGCCGCGTAGAGTTCCACATCGTGGGGTATGGCCTTCTCTATTAGTATATAAGAGGGTTTCAGCCCCTTAATGGGCGTCTCGAAGAGCCTCTTAGCGGTCTCAACGGCTTCTTCAACACTGTTAACCAGCTTGATGCCTCCTGCCTTGCCTCTACCTGCTACGAGAACTTGGCTCTTAACTACTAAGGGGGGCTCGAGGCCCGCCTCCTTAATCCTAGCCTCTACGTCATCGGTTTTACCGACGACCACACCCGGGGGAACCTCAACCCCATATTTCCTAAGGATGTCCTTGGCCTCGAACTCGAAGAGCTTCAACTCCAGCTAACCCCCTAAGCTCACCCGCAGATTAAGTCATTATATAAGGTGTAATTGTTCACCCGCATATCTCCCCGGAGTCTCCCACACGTTTATACGGTTAGGGCGATGAGCGGCCGTGTAAGGGCTGAAACCAGCCCCACGCCAAGCGGGGCTGGTGGATGTAGAGCCAGGCAGGGGCGAGCCCTGGCTAGTAGATCTTAGGGGTGAGTGGCTGCTGTGCCCTCGGTGGGGCCTGACTGGTTCCTTGTCGATGCGTCAGTGGTACTCGGTTTGGAGGAGGGTGAGAGGCGCAAGCTGGTGGAGTGGGCCCTCTCGGAGTCGAGTGTAGTCTTGGTAACGAGGCCATCTATAGTCACTGTTGAATCAGGCACGGGGAGAGTGCTTGTGACGGTCGGAGTAGGCTCCCTGATATCTCCATCGGAGCCTCCCGTTGGGGGATGGTTTAGGCTGGTGAGGAGGGAGTGGGTGGACGGCTGCAGAGTCTCCGGGGAGCCGAGGGTTAAGAGTGGTTGGGGTGAAGAGGCAGAGAGTGAAGGCGTCATTGTGGCTCTGGACGCCAGGGATCCAGCTGCTCTCTTTGTCAACGGCGTGAAGGACCGTGTCAGGTCGCGTGGGGGAGGGTATCCAGTAGCGGCCCTAGGGGGGCCTGGCGGTGTGCCCGTCCTCTCGGTGGATAGCGAGGGCTACTATGTGGTCAACGTAGTTGAGGGAGCTGTTCTTCAACGGCTTTCATACATCGTGCCAATCGCTTCCGCCTGCCACTGATAACCCAGACCCTGATTGCGTGGCTAGCCCCGGATACAGCTGCGAGGACGACTAGAGCCGCGGCTGCAAGCTGGGCCCCCACGGCTATAGAGGCTGCAAGCAATGCTAGGGCGGGCACGGCTAGTATTGGAGGCGTGGCTGCCAATCCCTTAAGTGGCACTCCCCACTCTCTCGCAAGCCTAATGTAGTAAGCATTGCATAAGATTAAATGGAGAGCGCCTGCAAAAGCTCCGGCAGCCGTGAGGCCAGCTGACTGGTTAAGGTAACCAGCAGCGAGTAGGGGGACGGCAACGAAGAAGAATGGTAGCCCAATAGGCCGGGCCTCACTCACAATCCCACCGTAACCCCACTTTAACGCTTAATCCCAGACGATTTTAAGCGTTTAAGCTTAAGCTAAGACGTGGCCCAGCGGGGAGTAGGCATGCAACCGATTACCAAGAGGTGGCCCAAGAAGAGGGAAGTAGCCGCCCTCTGGCTCTTGCACAGGAGAGGTCCCAGGCTTAACATAGGGGTAGCCATAGACTTATTGAGGGAGGAACTATGCGTGACTAAGAGAACTGCGTCGAATATCGTGAAGAGGCTGAGAAGGATCGGAGCCCTTAAAATTGAGAGAGAAGGAGATAGTTTCGTCGTCGAGGCACTGGATCCCGCCGAATTCATAGGTAGATACGCTTCATCCTATATAGCCTCCAGGAAAGGTAGGTGTAGGAGTGGCGGATGAAGAGGGCCGTACTCACCGACACCAGCATGGGGAGACCTTTAAGTCCGGACGCCGCCAGAGAAACGCTGTGCCGTACTCCAGGGTCCTCTACGTACTTTAACCCCGTTAAGCTCAAGCAGAGTGGGGTGAGCGAGGTGCAGGCATCCAGGAGGCCAACTCTGCTGGGTAGGGGCTTTTTCAAGAGGCCTAAGCAGGGCGAGAGATACGACGTAGTAATAATTGGAGGCGGCCCTGCCGGGCTATCGGCAGCCATCTACGCAGCCAGGTTCCTCTTGAAGACTGCTGTCATAGCGGAGGAGGTAGGCGGCCAGCTCAACCTAACCGACTGGGTCGACGACTATCCAGCTCTAGGTAAGATCAAGGCCAGCGAGCTGGTTAAGAGGTTCAGAAGCCACGCTGAGGACCTCTTCGGGGTCGAAGTCTACGAGAGACTCAGGGTTGAGAGGTTCGAGCGCGTGGACGACGTCTGGTTCAAGATAACAGGTTCTAGGGGCCTCGAGGTCTACGCGAAGACCATAATCATGGCGGTTGGCAGTAAGAGGAGGAAGCTTAACGTGCCTGGAGAGAAGGAGTATGCAGGCAAGGGTGTGAGCTACTG
>JALURD010000274.1 GCA_027057815.1 Acidilobaceae archaeon
TATAACAGGTACAGGTAATGTGGAGGTGTTAACGGCGGGTCGAGGTCCCGCACTCGGGTAGTGGGGGCTTCCTGGCGGCGTGCTTCTCTATGACTGAGGTTATCCTCCAGCGGAGGTAGTCCTCTCCTCCTTGCCTGGCAGTTCTCCTGAGGACTCTGTATATTTTGGAGAGGCGTGGCGGGGGATCCGGCCTCTTCTTGCTCCACCTCGAGATCCCGGCTACGCCGCGGCCCAGTGCCGCCTTGCAGAGTGGTGATAGCTCGCAGTGCCTGGAGGCGTCGAGTATTATGGCGTAGCTGTACCAGGGTTCAATCCTGTATTCGCCGTGGAGGTAGGCCATGTCTACCCTAGCAGTCTTGCGCCCTTCAACTGCTTGAACATAGAGGGGTAGCATGCCGGACTCCGCGAGCCTGAGGAGGGCCCTGGCGATCCAGAGGCTCTCGAGGCTTGGCTGCACTGCGGCGAGTATGGCTCCGGACTCGTCCATGTAGGAGAGTGTGGCGGCCAGGTCCAGCAGGGCTATCTCCCCGCCACCGCCCTCAGCTCCCGCTGCCCCGACGGCTAGGAATGCCTGGATCCCATGCCTGCGTGCCGCGTAGGCTATGGCCGCCCTGGCCACGGCGTCTGTCCTATAGCTCCCGAGCCCCTCCTCGTAGCCTAGGAGGAGCGCGTCGCCCCCGATGTCCGCGTGGAGGCTGCACCCTGGCGCCAGCTCCGCTCCAACCCAGTCCATGGCCTCCTCGACCCCGTTCCACGGGTCCTCAGTGCATACCAGGTAGACCCTCCTGGCCCAGCCTGCAACCATGGGTAGCTTGTCCTCGAAGACCCTCCTTCCCAACCCCGAGCTTGCCGCTACCTCGACAAGTGCTCCGGCGACCCTCCTCCTCACACCGCGTTTCCCCGTCTTGCACCGGGCGAATGAGACCACAGCAGAGACCTTGCCCTGGAGCCCGTAGTGTTCGACGAGTATCGCTGCCAGCCCGACATCGCCGCCGCCACCCACGCCGCCTACAATCAGGGCCACCGCCGAAACCCCACGACATGTGGGGCGACGGAGAGTAGCGTAGTGGTGTAAGGAAGCGGGGAAGTCCGGGAGGATTATAAGATTAACCGCACGCCGCCGCGGGGAATCCCTGCCAGGCGCCCGGCGGATATGCCCTTGAGGAGCCCGCGGGTGGGCTAGGCGCTCTGGCTGAGGGAGGCCTTTGACAGAAGGGGTCTAACGTACAAGGCTACTAGAATCATTAGGATAGCGGTGAAGGCTAGGCCAGCCGAGACTCCCGTGAGTGCAGCCTTGTCGGCTAGCACTCCCCCAGCCGGGGCTCCCACGGCTACCCCGAGTATGTTGGAGACCTGCTGTATCGCCACGCTCCTGCCCCTGTAAGTAGATGGAACGGAGACGGCTAGGTACGTGCTCATAGTCATTGAGACTCCCAGGAATGGTGCCCAGAGGAGGGAGAATAGTGCCAGCTCGCCGTGGCCCCCGGCCCCTGCTAGGATGGCGGAGCCTGTGGCTGCCGCCAGGCTGCTGGCTATGAGTACTGGAGCCCCGAGGCCTCTGTCGGCCGCCCTGCCTGCTAGTATGAAGAATGGGAGGCTGGCGGCGGTCATGAAGCCTATAGTCATACCGGTGAGCCCTGCGGCCTCCTCCTCCGTAGCCGCTAGCCCTACTGCGAGGAGGGCGTTTGCCAGGCCTCCGACTATTAGGCCGAACCCCGCGTAGAGCACTGCTATGACCACGGCGGCCGCGAGTATGTACCTACCCACCCCGGCCGCTGGCCTCTCCAGTAGCGCACTGCCAGCCTCTGCGCCCACGCGCCTGGGCCTGGCAGTCTCCGGGAGAACGAGGGCTGCCAGCAGGCCGGCTAGTAATATCAGGGCGACCAGCCTGAAGGCGGCGGTGAAGCCGTAGGCCTCTGTCACCCTCCCCCCAAGCGCGCTGCCCACAGCCACCGCTAGGCCGACTACTGCCAGGTAGGAGCCCGAGTAGGATCCCCTCCTGCCCCGCCCAGCAATGTCGCCGATCATAGCGAAAAGCGCGGGGTAGACTAGGCTCCCGCCCAGCGCGTGGAGCCCGCGGACCAGCGCCAACTCCGTGGGGGTAGAGGTGTAAGAGTACGCGGTCATCGACGCCGCGTCCCAGGCGAGGCCCGCGAGGAGGGACCTCCTACGCCCTATCCTGTCGACGATGAAGCCAGCGAGC
>JALURD010000275.1 GCA_027057815.1 Acidilobaceae archaeon
ACATTGTCCATGAAATAGTTGAAGACTGCCCTCTCCTCACTACTCAGCTTCCTAGCCTTATCCAGCAGCTTCGACGCCTCGATAAGCCACTCCTCAGCCAACACAAGCTCCCTCCTCGCTCGGGATCCCTGGGCACCCATAATGTGGCTCTACCCATTAGTACCGAGAGTGGTAGTTATAGTTAATCCCTGGCTTGAGAGCGTCTATGCATGCGCGGGCCGCAAGGGTGGTCCGTTGTCGAGAATATTGAGGCGCATAGCGGAGGAGGTGCTCGGGGCCGAGAAGGCTAGGAGGATATGGAGTCGTATAGACCTAGTGGGGGACATAGCTATAGTGAAGTCTCCCATGATGCTCGGGGACTCTGAAAGCTTGACCCTGGACGACTTGAGGAGACTGGCGGAGGAGTTGATAGCGAGAATACCATACATTAAGTCGGTCTGGCTGGCCGCAAGTCCAACGCTTGGGGAGGAGAGGGTTAGGGATTTCATTCACCTAGCAGGTGAGAGGAGATCGGAGACCGTTTACGTCGAGCACGGGTGCAAGTTCAAGGTTGACATAGCCAAAGTCTTCATTACACCTAGGCTCAGCTTTGAGCACATTAGGGTAGCCAGGCAGGTCAAGGAGGGTGAGAGGGTAGTCAACATGTTCGCGGGGGCAGGCCTATTCTCCATAATAATAGCGTGCAAGGCCAAGCCCAGGGTAGTACACAGCATCGACATTAACCCCCACGCCTACAAAGCAATGGTTGAGAACATTAAACTCAACAAAGTAGAGGGCATAGTTAAGCCGTACCTGGGAGACGCTAAGGATGTAATCGAGAGGGAGCTAAGGGGGTCAGCGGACCGGGTTCTCATGCCGCTTCCAGCTCTTGCCTTGGAATATCTCCCCTACGCACTTGAGGCCCTCGAGTCCAATGGAATAATACACGTGTACCTTCATGTACACGCGGGGCGCGGCGAGGATCCCCGGGCTAAAGCCGTCGACCAGGTGGTTAAGGCGGCGGGGAAGCTCGGAGCCAGGGTGAAGCCTATGCACGCTAGAGTAGTCAGGAAGGTTGGCCCGAGGTGGTTCCAGGTTGTCGTCGACGTCTATGCCGAGAAGCCTCGATGAAATACTACTTGAGGAGAGGCTTGTAGGCTACCTCGACCCTGGGGCGGAGGGCGTCCTCAAAGTCTTGAACTCTACGCCAAAAGCTGAAACCACGAGTAGCTGCCTAGGAAGGGTTACCATTATAGAGGGCGAGTGGCCGTGGGAGCGTAGGGAGGAGACTAGGATAGTGTTAAAGAGCCATACTGGTGTTTCACTTGAGCGGGTCGCCCTTATCATAGTTAGGCCGTTCGAGAACCTATGGCTCAAGGCCTCTGGGCCCATAATTCACTTCAGAGTCTACACTCGAGAATGCGCCGAGGCGATACTAAGGGCTGCCAGGGAGGCTGGATTCAAGCATAGCGGGGCGATAACCCTAGCGGGGGATCCCGGCTGCTGCGTAGTCGAGGTCTCCTCGCCCACCGAGGTAGCAGCTCCCCTCAAGCTGAGTGGGAGGATCCTCCTCTCGGGGAGCGCCCTGGCTGAGGTGGTTGCCAGGGCTAATGGGGCAGTTGCTGAGGGGCGCGCCAGGCTGGCTAGGCTCCTCGACCTACTCCCTCGGGTCCTTCATGACTGCTTCTAGCCAGTCTCCTCCTGTACTCTGAAAGCGGCGATGGACCCCTGCAGTTCCACTTGCAGAGGCCTGCATCCTTTGCAGCAGAACACTTGAACGGCCTGAAGCCTCTCGACCTAGCAAACCTGGCCAGAGAGGATACGGCTAAGGCGTCGCCGTCGCCAGCGTTTAACAAGTCTCTGAGAGAGTCCAAGTCGAGTTTAGTGTAGGCAAGGAACGTTACGAGCATGTAGCCTTCCTGGTCGCTTAGAGCCTTAACTCCGGCTCTCGAAGCCTTCTCGATGATAGCGCTTATGCATGGTGGGAAGGCGTCGGGGTCCAGGTCAGCCAGTCTGCCACTCCTTTTATCTAGGGCCTCCTCGAAGACTACCCTAGCCCTTGCAAGGATCTCCTCAGGGAGCTCGGAGGGATCCACCTGCCTAGCGAGCGTCTCTATTCGAAGCCTAACCGCGTCGTGGATCAGATCCTCTAGGTCCTGTCTGTCGAGGTAGACCCAGCCGCCAAGTAAAAACGAGTTAGTAAGGGCCTCCTCCC
>JALURD010000276.1 GCA_027057815.1 Acidilobaceae archaeon
CTGAGGGGGCCGTCTAGGCCTCCTATGCCTACTAGCCTTGCGCCCCCGTTGACTCTTGGTGCCCTGTCTAGGAGGCCGTGCCTCTCCAGCTCTTCCAGAGCGGCTGCGTGTCTCTTGGGGTCCGGGTGTCCGCGTGGGGGCTGGGCTACGGGTATGAATGGGCCGGGGTAGGCTTCGGCGTACTCTAGGGTCCTCTCTAGGGTGGCCCGGGGATCCCCTGGGATGTCGGGCGCGACTACGTAGTCCACCAGGCCCTCACCGGCTAGGCGGGCTGCTAGGCCCGCGTACCAGGTGACGCTTACCTCCGCGTCGCCTCGGGCGTGGTGGTATGCGCCGCTGTCCAGCATCACGGAGCCTATGCTCGACTCCTCCCGGAGGACTGCCAGCCTGGCTTCGACGCTGGGTTTCCAGGCGAGTATAGCAGCGGATACTAGTATGTCCGCGCGTACTCCCCGGCGGGCTGCCAGCCTCAGGGCCTCGGCCTTGGCCTCCGAGAGGTCGGGCATGACTAGGAATACCCTTACCAACCCGGCGCTGCCCCGGCCGGGATCCCTTCCCTCCGGGTGAGCTCCAGGATACCCGGCCGTATTACCACTAGCGTGGAGGGTGGCTGGGGTATTAGAGGGGGTGACCCGGCCTGGAGTGGTATTACCTGTCTAGGAGTGGGCCGCGGGGCTGGACGCCACGCGCTGGAGTACGCGCCTCAGATGTGCCCTGGACTCCCTGCTCCTATAGGAGAGGGGTGAGGGCCTGGGGGGCCCTGCGTCGTGGATTCTCCCCGGCAGCTTCTCCGAGGCCCTAGCGAGGGCTTCCCTGTAGGCCTTCACGTTCACGTAGTACACTATGTGCCTGTAGGTTTCTAGGAGGCGCCTGGCGTCCTCGAGGACTCTAGCTGCTAGTACATCGAGCCTCCACGGCTCCCTCCTGTAGTAGAGGTCGCTCCCCGGGTGTAGGTTGCACCAGGTGAGCCTGGACTCCTCGCCCCAGAGGACTATGCCCGGCTTGCACGAGTCAATGGCGGCGAGGTCGACTAGGCCTGATAGGTGGAGGTCCCATATGCTCCTCCAGACTATCCTCCAGTTACTGCATAGCATGTAGTTCCCGAGCCTCACGCAGCTATTGCAGGGTAGGATTAGCAGCACCGGTGCCCCGCGGGCTCCCGGCCCCCCTATGGGGGGCCTTGGGGCTGCTCCGTCTACGGGGGTCAACGCCCGGCCACCACTGGGGAGAGCTTGTCCACCATTACTAGTAGCGGCACCCTCCTCTCGGGCGCGGCGAGGCCCACTAGGAGAGCCTCGCCCCTCGTGGGCTCCAGGTCGGGTAGCCTGTCGACCACCTCGGCTGCAACGCTCTCAACGCCCCTCTTCACCGTCGACAGGTCGTCGGGGTTGGTTGTCCTGAGGAGTATGCTGGTGGCAGCCTGGCTAAGCACGCCAGCGTCGACGAAGGCTGGCCTCTGGGTTACTAGCCAGAGGCTGAGGCCCCACTTCCTCCCCTCCCTCGCGACCCTAAGGAGGGCCTGCTTGCTGGCCTTCTCCACGCCTGATGGTGCGAGGTTGTGGGCCTCCTCCGCCACTATGACCGTCAGCCTCTCGGGGTCGTACTTGCCCACGTGTAGCTGGAAGAGCCTCCTTATCAGTGTTGCGAGTAGCACGTCCACGCCGCCTGTGCTCGGCGGGGCCAGGTGGACTATCGAGAAGCCCGTCATGAGCCTCTCCATCACTAGGTCGAAGACCACTGTGTCGACCACGTCGCTGGTCAGAGTGTCGAGCTTCTTGAGGGCCCTCGCGGCGCTGGCCAGGGTCGCGGCCGAGACCTCACTCATCGCAGTGACCACCTGGTATAGGCCTATGAACCTGTCCATCGCGAGCCTCTCCCCCTCAGCGCTGGATAGGAGGCTGCAGCAGGCGGCCCACTCGGAGTGCCTTGACGGGTCGGCGTATCCGTGCCTGTACGCTAGCCACGCGAGGTACCTCAGCATGGGGAAGAGTAGGCTCCTCCCCCTGCCCCTCAGGCCGAAGGAGGCCTCGAGCTCGCCTAGGAGCCTCCTCTCGCTCTCCCTATCCCTCGGTGACTCGCAGTACTCCTTGAACGCCCTCAGCGGCCGGGGGAGGCCCTTCCTCTCAGCCAGGTACCGCCTAGCCTGCCCCGGCAGGGTGCCGTTGAGCCAAGACTCCACTACGTTGAGGAG
>JALURD010000277.1 GCA_027057815.1 Acidilobaceae archaeon
AGGATAACCTTGATAACTTGAGTAAGCTACTCTCAAGCCTGGCCGACGAGTTAGCTGCCAGTGCTCCGTCTATATCTCCTGCCTTCGTCATAGCATCGATTCTCCAAGTATTATACGACGAGTTGACCGAGACCGAGGCAGACATTAATCTGATATGGAGGGCCATGAGCAAAGTCTCAGAAACCGTGGAGGAGTACCTTTCAGAGTCGCTCGAGGGAATCGAGCACTCCTGTTCAGCCGCTTTTCCAGAGAAAGTTAAAATCGCAGTCATAGGTGGAGGCAGGTTAACTCTGCATTGCCTAAAGAATCTAAAGCCTGGCTCCACCATTACAATACTTGAAGGATACCCTGACAGGGATGGAGTATGGCTCTATGAAGAACTTAGCAAGCTGAGGAGCGATGTCGCAGTTAGACTCCTTCCAGACGCGTTTTACTGGCAAGCAGCTATAGAGTCAGAGGTCATACTTATACTGCTAAGCGGTGTGGGACGTGATGGGTTTGCTAGTGCTAGGGCTGGCTCGCTAGCTCTGGCAACCACAGCAAAGAGGCTCAAGAGAAGAGTCTTAGGACTCACGTTTATGATAGCAGTTGAGCCCGCTAGGTATTTGAAGGGAATTATGGTTCCCGAGGCTCGAGTCGTATTCCAGGAACGAGGCGGTGAGAGGCTGTCAATTCCAACATTAGATTTATTTGACGTAAGAGAGGTGCTTGACGGCATAATAACCGATAAAGGTGTTTACAGCGACGTCTCAACGCTAACTAGCGACAGCTTGGAGTATATATCACAGATGGTTGGTAAGGCATTCAACGCTGCCCTCAGGGAGTTAGGCTTCAAGCCACCCGGTATAGAGTAGAACTAGCGTAGAGGAGAGGCGCGGCCCCCTTGAAGGCCGTGATAGCCATGCTGACGATTGCTGCACTTTTTGCTTCAAGTGGAGGCCATGTAGCCCTTCCAAAAGGCTTGGTCTACCTGGAAGATGCAGGCATATACTTGAACTCGACTGGCGGTGTCTACTTTGTTAAAGCATGGCGTGACGGCTTTCAATTAATTGTGTTGAGTAAGCCTATACCGGTATACACCCTAGTAAGGGTTGAAGGATCCCACGTCAACATTACCCTTCTTGCTGGAGGATGCAAGAAAGCCTGGTTTAACCAAAACGCCACTAGCCATATGGAACCCGTCATTAATGCGTCCACTTCTAAAACGGAGATCCACGTAGAACCAGATGCGTGGAGAAGCCTCGGAATAAGTTGCCGTGGAGGCTTAGAAGCAATAATATTAATTGGGCCAAGGGAGAACATTGTATCCACTGAATTAACTCCTGTTTATACCCTTTCAACTAGCTTGAATGCACGTAGCACGCAGAGCGCGGACAATCTACATAACGCTGCTGAGGTTGCCGCAATCGCTTCACTGGCGGCGGCGGTGGTGGCATGGATTGTGGAGAGAAGAAGTGGAAGAGGCGGTTAAAGCCCTACGTAGAGGAGTGCCTGTTCTACTCTACGATTCCGATGGTAGAGAGGAGGAGACTGATATGGTCTTCTATGCAGAGTTAATAGACCCGTGGCGGGTATACCTGCTAAGAACCATGGCGGGTGGCTTGATTTGTTACGCGACAATCAAGGAGGTTACTTATGGTCTTGGCATACCCTTCGGAGACGACCTACTCAGGCTTCATCCGGGCCTTAAACCCCTAGCGCAGAAACGGCTATTTTACGGGGACAGGCCGGCATTCACTATCTGGGTCAACCACGTAAGCGTTAGAACTGGTGTCAGCGACGACGATAGAGCCAAAACTATTAGGCAACTCCATGAGGTAACGTCAATGTATCTTAGCGGTGATAGGGAAGGGGCCCGCAAGAAGTTTGTTGAAGAGTTCCAGGCTCCAGGCCATGTCCCCCTTCTGGCTGCGAGGAGTTTAGAGGAGAGGCGTGGGCATACGGAGCTAGCAACAACGCTCGCACTCATAGCTGGGCTCAAGCCGAGCGTTGCTTTCGCGGAAATGCTGACACAGGGTAGAAGCCTTAGGCTCGACGAGGCTGCAAAGCTTTCCGAGGCCACCGGCTGGCCTTTGGTCCGGGGAGACTGGGTTCTGGAGGCGTGCAGGCATGAAGGGCTGTGTAGGAGTGGTTGATACTACATTCGCTAGGGTTGACATGGCTAAGTATGCATTGAGGGTCCTAAGC
>JALURD010000278.1 GCA_027057815.1 Acidilobaceae archaeon
ACTTATAATGATCAACATTACCCTATTTAACCGTGAAGAGAGATACCAGCGGCCAAACGGGAAAACTGCGAGACCCTCATGGAAGGCTCTAACTAGAGGTCTTTCAACGCCTTCAGCCTTCCGTCATCAATGCTAGAAAGTATGGAGTTGAGGCTCACTATATTCGCAATTCTGGCGAATACCACAGGCTAACGTCGAGGCTAGCTGTTTAGCTGAGGGGAGGCTACTAAATGAATATACTAAGGTGCTACTCCTAGGCGAACTATCACAGACCTGGACCCCGTGGCTGGCAAGGGCTAATGGAGGAAGCTTACTTGGGGCCTAGGAGGGATCCCTGCGGCTATCACGGTCTTTGAGGTGTGACGCACCCATCCTTAGAGGTCGTCGAGACTCATCGCCTCGACTATACTGCTTGCTGCGTGGACTAGCTTCCTGTCCTCAGTGACCAGGGTCAGACCGGTGCCTGTGCGCCAGGGCTACGTAGGATGCGTCGTAGACGGTTAACCCCTTTGACAGCGCCAGCTGGAGGATCTCTCCTTCAACGCTCTCAAGCTTGAGTATAACCTTTCCCACCCAACTAGATCCTTGAAGATGCTGGCTAGGGAAGAGGCCTCGTTGGGGCTTAGCCTGCCTAGTAAGAGTGCCTCCCTCCAGATGGCGTTCAGCTCCTCGTAAATGGTGAGCCATTGAATCGCCTGGCCCCCTAAGGGGACGAGCCTAGCCCCCTTCAGAGCCTTGACTATGCTGGACGCGTCGAAGATATACTTGGGCCCCGTCATCTCGCCTCCCTATCCTCCCGGGTAGCCCTCACTACCTCATCGACGTCGATCTTTGCCAGGGTGCCTCTCATCTCCCTTAGCCTCTCCTCGAGGAGCATTAGCTTGCGCCTCCGCACCTCCTCCTCGAGGGCCCTCCTCAACACCTCTGAGAAGCTGATGCCGAGCCGCCTCCTCCAACAGCTCTCTCTAGCCTTAGCGGAGACCGTGACATACCTACCCATAGGGTAGGAATAGGAACACTATATAGTATAATACGTGGCTACCGGTAAGAGGGGTTCAATAATGGCATCCAGCGCTCTCCAGCAACCTCCAGGCTATCCAGCGTACTCGGTGTCCAGTAGCTCGTGGAAGCCAGCGGTCAGTATTGCTAGGGCTACAGCTTTCTCCGCGGCCTTCAGGGCGGCCTGGGAATCCCTTGCCTCGAGGGCTCCAGCCATCTCCTCCGCTATCCAGGCCGCTGGGCCGCCCGTGACGCTGGCCGACTTGGCTAAGGCCCTGGCTAGCTGGGCTCCTCCCCACCTCCCCGCGGCGGCCTCGGCGGCGAGTGTGACCATGTCGGCGGCGAAGGCTAGGGGCGAGTACTGGCCCTCCCTCCTCATGAGAGGCTCCAGCTCCCTAGCCGCACCGGCAACGCGGCCCCCGGCGGCCTCGGCTAGGGCTGAGAGTAGCCTGTCGGCCACGGGGTCGCCGAGGCTAGCCTTCTCGCCCCTGGCGGCCCTGGAGACGGCGTTGGCTAGGGCTGTGAGGGGGCCCACGGGATCGCCTGGGTCAGAGCCCTTCTCCATGAACACCTTGAAGCCCTCCAGGTCGGGGTCGAGCCTGGCTGCGGGCGGGATCCCGCGGCGGGCAACTATGAGGGCTATCACTGCGAGCCTCCGGGAGTCCTTGGGGGCCGGGGAGGCCAGTAGATCAGGGGCTAGCCTTGAGGCCCTCAGCCAGTCCCCTAGGGCGAGGTCCCTCAGCATGAGCGCGGCCAGGTACCTGACCTCAGCCTCAGGGGCCAAGTCAGCCAGCTCCTCGAGCTCGTCTATCACGTAGTCCAGCTCCTCCAGCATCCTCCTGGAGGCGGCCAGTCTGGCCAGGGAGTAGAGTGCCTCGGAGTAGGCGGCGGGGTCCCTTAGGGCCTCGTATGCCCTCTTAGCCATTGAGACCGCCTCTGCGACCTCGGGGCTCGCCACATCCCCGGGGGCGGTGGATGCGAGTCTCCCGATCCACTCTAGGACTCCTCGATGGTCACCAAGCGCCTCAGCGGCCCTCACTAGCCTCGATGCAACCCTCGCCCTGGCCCACGGGTCCCTGTAGGACTCGAAGGTCTCCGCTCCGTAGCTCAGCATGTCCCTGGCGTACCCCTTGTCCCCTGTTAGCTTGTAGAGGGTTGAGGCCATAGTAAAGAGCACGTGGCCGGGGATCCTGTGCCGCCTGGCTAGCTTGTAGATCCTCGAAGCCTCCCTGTGGCCGAGTTGCCCAGCGGCGAATGGGTGAAGCCACGCCAGCTCCCCCCAGAGGTAGGCTAGGCCTCCGCTCCACTCTAGCCAGGGCTCCCCGGGGTCTATGCCGAGTTCCACCGCCATGCTCCTAGTCAGCGCGAGCGCGAAGGCAGCCCTCACCAGGCCCCAGTACCGGGGCCCCATAGACTCCCTGGCTCTCCCTAGCCACGGGGGCTCCCGGGAGATCCTGGAGACCGCCCTGGCCGTGAGCAGCCTCCCCTTAAAGTGAGCGGCTAGCCTGCAGACGTCCCTTGGGAAGCCACCTGTCCTCAGCACTACCTCCTCGGCTGCCTCCGCCTCGACCCTGACGCCCAGCATGGTGAGGTAGTCATTAGCCTCAGCGGGTGAAAGGGGCTTGAGCACTACCACCTCGGCCCTTACTCTGCTAAGCGCGGAGGGGAGCTCAGCGAGGCGATCGAGGTCGAGGCTTACGCCTACTACTATGCCCTTACACCTGCCTAGAAGCCTTAGGGCGGAGTCTAGGTCTTGCCCCAGGTCTGCCACTACCCGGGATCCCCTGCAGGCCTTGGCGGCCTCTCCGGGAGCTCTGGCTAGGATGGGCCTGGCCCTGGTAAGCCTTGAGGCCCTCTCGAGAAGCGTGGAGACTCCCGAGCCCCTGAGACCAGCTACCAGGAGGCGTGATCCCTCCTCCACGGCCCTGTAGACGAGCCAGTCCTCGCTCCTCGGATAGTACGGGCAGTCAGCCACCGCCATCAGCCCCGTGGAACTCCAGCACCATCCTCCTCACTGACTCGCACTTCGGACACGATCCCAGGCGCGCGGGGTAGACGTAGCTGCACACGGGACACTGCCTGACTTCGACGTAGACGGAGAGCCTGCCCCTAGCGGTGGACTCCCCCACCTCTATGGCGCCTGTGGGGCAGGACTCCGCGCAGAGCCCGCAAGAGACGCAGGAGTCAAGGTCGACTGTGAGGGAGTCATCGCCCGGAGCCTCTATAGCCCCAGCCGGGCACAGGGCAGCGCAGACGCCGCAGTACTCGCACCTAGACGGGTCTATGGAGGGCAGGGGCCTCGGGTAATCCACGCTCAGGGACTCAGAGGCTTTGAGGGCGGCCCTCCTCAGCCTCACCGCCTCGGCAGCCCTCGAGGGGCCCCCTCCAGCCACGGAGACATGACTAACCCTCACGTCCGAGGCCAGAGCTACAGCCTTGAGGGCTGCTATGGCGAGGGAGCGCCTCCTGACCAGGGGGCTCGGCGGCCCTCTACCCACTAGCACCCTGACTCCCGGAAGGATCCCCGCAGCCCTGAGGGCCCTCTCAACGGCGCCGGGATCCCGGGCCGGGCAGCCCTCGCACCTGGCGTCGATCACCACCTTCCCGGAACGCGCGGCCAGGATCACGTAGTGGTCAAGCTTGAGGGCGCCTATACAAATGGCTACTACCCCCTCACCCCTCTCCCGGCAGGACACGAGTACCCCGCTACCGCTTACCCTGTAGACCAGGCGGTCGACGCCAACGTCAAGGGCGCCTGTGGGGCAGGCCCCTGCGCAGGCGCCGCATGCCAGGCACCTAGCCTCATCGATTCTTGGCGGTCCCTCCTTCAGCCTCAAGGCCCCCGTGGGGCATGCATGCTCGCAGAGGTCGCACCTGGACCTCTTATTCCAGGCCCTCAGGCACTTCCCGGAGTCCAGCCTCAGCATCAACCCTAGCCACCCAAGAGGGACTCATAGTCCGAGAGCACTACGTGGGCGACTAGCCTGCCTATCGCCCTGTAGAACCCGGTGGCCGCGTTATTCGCGATCGCAAGGCCAGCCATGGGGGCCCACCTGGCCAGGTGCCTGCCGAGGAACTCCCTCTGGGCCTCCAGATCGCCGGACTCAGCGAGCAGGCTCATGAAGGCCAGCTCCACGCCGAGGTGGTCGAAGCACCTGACCCTGGCCTCCGCGAGGTCAGGCTCGAAGCCCATCCTCTCGTAGAACCTCTTCACCTCTACCGAGACATCTGTGCATAGGATCCCGGAGGGGTCGCGGAACACGCTCTCGTATGGGTGGACGTAGAGTATGAGGGTCTTCGTGAAGTCCACCCTAAGCCTGAGGTAGACGTCCTCATCGCTCCCCCCGAGGGACCCCAGGGCCTCAGACCTGAATGGCTCAGGAAGTTCCTCAACCACCCTCCGGAGGGCCGCAACCTCCTCCAGATCAACCTCCCTGAGGAGAACGCTGGAGAGGAACCCGTAGACGCCCGCGCGCCCGTCGCTCGTCAACGCGCCTTCACCCTCCCTCGGTTCCAGCCTCGCTCTCCAAGGCGTCGTAGTAGGAGTAGTTCACCTGGCCTGTGCTTGGCGGTTGCCAAGTCGCGTTGAAGCCGCCAGCCTCCGGGGCCTCGGCTGGGGGCTGGGGTGCTGGCTGGTGGTGGAGGGTTCCGTATATGGAGAGTGCTCCCAGGATGCTTACTGTGATGACTACGAGCACGACTGCGACGGGGTAGATGCTCCACCTCCACTTGACCTCAATCGCCCTGAAACGGCAGGCTTCGACGCAGAGCCCGCACCCGGTGCATAGGCTGTAGGATACGCTGGGCACGCTCCCGGGGGCTCCTCTGAGGGCGCCGAGGGGGCAGGATCCCACGCAGGCGGCGCACCTCTTGCACCTCTCAGGGTCTATGAAGGCCACCCTCTTCCTCACGAGGCCCGACAATCTAGAGGCGAGGCCCATCCCTCCCACCAGTCTCCCACTAAGTGAATGATTGGGTGGCGGAGGGAGAAAAAGGGGAGGGCTAGGGTAGCTCCCTGAGGTCCGGCACCTTAGGCGGCCACTTGTAGGCTACCAGGTCAGGCTTGCCACCGATGCCAGCGCCTAGGAAGTGTGCCCTCCTGAAGCCCTTCTCCGGCCAGTCCTCCACGACCAGCCCTGCCTCGCCGCGCCTGTACCTAGCGACTAGCTCGCCCTTCACCACGCCCAGTATCCTCGGGAAGTCCATGTCAAAGCCCCACCTAGCCCTCCAGACGCTGTAGATCCTCCTGGCAAGCTGGCCCCGAGAGCCGTGAGTGAGCAGTTTGAAGAAGAAGTCGTAAGCGTCCCTGGCGGCTTGGTAGTCGAACTCCATCTTGCCGTATTCTTCCTCGGGGACCTTCTCGATCTTAACCTTGAAGTGCCAGAGGTTTGTCCACGACACGGGATCCTCTATGACGGGAAGTATGAAGTCGTAGGGCACCCCGCTCTGCTTCCACCACACAAACCTGCCCTGGTCCCAGAACGGCATGCCTCTATCCCTATAGAGCCTAGTCACGTAGTACTCGTTGATCTCCTCCTCGGTCATGGGCCTGGTGTGCTCGGCAGGCTTTGCTTCAAACTTCCTCCACTCCCTAAAGAGGCTCCTGTCTCTGATGGAGTCCATTAGTGGTTTTCCGTCGACCTTCATCTCGTATGTTGTAAAGATTGTGCTACTCGGGTTGGCGGTGTATACCTCTCCGTTGACCTTGTACTCGGCCTTCTCCCACCAGGCTGGCCTCCACCTGTACTGGCCCTGCAACATTATCACGACTCCCTCCCTAACCCTCTCCGTCACCCATACCTTAGTGACGAAGCTGCTGACTTCGAGGTCGTTGAGTGGCGGTATGAGAATCCTCACCCTAACCGTGTCACCCGTCTTGAGACCCATAAGCTCAGCGTCTACGGGGTTGACCCATAGGTATAAGGCTGGGAAGAGTTCAAATGTGAACCAGTTATACTGGCTCCTGCTGTTCTCGCTGGCGAAGAGGAACCTGCTGTTCGCCACGAAGATGGCTTCGCCCTTTGAGGGGTCGACTCCAGTGGTTAGGCCGGGGATCCCTGCCCAGAAGTCCATTATGGGTATGACTAGGTGCATCTTGTCCCTCACCAGCTGGCGGGCCGCCTCCACGTCGCCCTGAATGGCCCTCTTGAGCACGTCCTCCTTAGGGAATATCGGGATGGAAACCTCCATTAGCTCCTGCTCCCTCATGGGTAGTGAGTAGAACTCGAGCTTCCTGGACCACGTCTTCTGGCCTCTGTAAATTACACCGTCAACCTCGACGCCTACAACATTGCCTTTACTATCGTAGGCGAGCTTGGTAACCGGGTCAACCTCGGCCACCTTCTCCGGGGGCACCCTCGCCTCGTAAGTCACATTCTTGTACACGTTGGGGACCTCAACCCAGAACTGGTATAGCTCCAGATACTCGATAGGCTCTAGATCCCTCCTCCTAGCCTCCTCCGCTAGCCTCGGGGTTGCCTCGTAGAGGGCCCAGTTGTACCAGTCGGTTATCCTGATGAGGAGCTCCTTCCTCAGATCGTTAACCCACTGCTCGTAGCTAATCCTGCCCTCATAGAGGTCTCTTATCAGCTTCTCAGCCAGGTCCTCGGGCCTTACGCCCACTCTCCTGGCGTACTCCACTCCCCTGTTGTAGTCTATCAGGAACTCGAGCCTATCCGCGAGGCTGGGGATCCTGACCTTGAGTCCTAGGTAGTCTATCTCCTTCTCCCTGAGCAACTCGTCTACTGGGACGCCCTCGCTTCTCGCCCTCAGCACGGCCTTGGCGATGACTCTCCAGTACACTTCAAGGCTCCACTCTTGATATGAGAGGGCGTCTCCGACTCCGACCTCCCTATTGGCCTCGTAAGCGGTTCTGTGTGGGTCCTTAGGCTTCCAGCCCTTGACCCTCGTGAGGTATGTGTAGTAGATCGGCCAGCGGAGTCCTACCCACTTGTCGGGCGCGTAGATGCCCGAGGAAGCTGGCTGGCCTTCGTGGCGTTCGTGGAAGAAGCCCTCGGGGAGGACTATGTCGGAGAAGTAGGCGGTCTCGTTCATGAATGGCGTCGAGT
>JALURD010000279.1 GCA_027057815.1 Acidilobaceae archaeon
GTATATACGTCAGCTATGCTAATTCTAGGCGTTGAGTCTGTTGCTCTATCTACCTGACTTTGATTACGCCTTGGCCAGGTATTCTTGTCGCCTTCTCGTATTCAGCCTCTCTGCCTAGTGGTTTGGTTGCGTCTATTCCAAGCTTTGTCGTGAGCCCCGTCGGGGCGCTGGGGTCGAGAGTGGAGCCTCTGGCGTTCCTTATTATGACTAGGTCCCTGTCAGCCTGGAAACGCGTTGCT
The DNA here is from genome assembly GCA_027057815.1 of Acidilobaceae archaeon. GTDB lineage: Archaea > Thermoproteota > Thermoprotei_A > Sulfolobales > Acidilobaceae > JALURD01. The sequence continues at coordinate 240 of JALURD010000279.1, forward strand.
ATGGCCCACTCGACATCTCGAGGATCGTCAACGTCAATGTCTGGATCGACGATTACCACATGTTTCAGGCTTGGGTGACCAGCAAAAGCTGCCATGATGGCATTCTTAGCGTCACCGTCATGGCTCTTCTCTATGGAAATCACCGCGTGAAGCCATCCGCCGCTGGCTGGTGTGAGCCTAACAGCATGGACCTTGGGTACTACCCGCGAGACTGTGGCCCATATCTGGGCTTCTCTCGGGAAGCCCATTAGCATAGCATGTTCTCTCCCGGCCGGGAGTATCACGTGTGAAACCTGGTCGGGGTCGTAGTATACAGCCTTAACTTTGAGTATGGGCTGGTCCCTCACTACGTCTAGCGTGCCAGTAGCATCCACGAAGGGGCCCTCGGGTGCCGACTCTTTAGTAAGCCAGCCCTCAATCAAAACTCCTGCACCCATAGGTACTGGATTGCCGTGAACGGGGCTCTCGAACGCTTCTAAGCCTCCGAGTAGGGTGGAAGCGACCTCAAACTCGAAAATGCCGAGTCTAGGGCTCGACGCTGAAGCCAGGAGGATGGCTGGATGCACGCCGAGGACTACTGTCACCGGTAGGTCGGATCCTTCACTCACAGCATCACGGTATAGCCGCCAGAGGTGCCTAGGCACTACTCTAACCCTACCCTCACGCTCCCCCACAACCATGACCCTGTGAATGCTTGCATTACACACGCCTTTCCAGCATGCAACGAAGATTGCAGAGGTCAGGTAGGGGCCTCCGTCGCCTTCGTAAAATTTGACGGCAGGAGAGTCATAGAGTCCTCTAGGGGCCTTCTTCAGTCTAGGGGTACCAGAAATCTTGAGGGGGGCAGGGCTCGACATGGACTTTAGGAGCTTCTCGTAAGCCTCCACGTCGCTAGATGCGCTCAGGGCCTTTAGGACGGCCTCCCTGCTAGCTACAACGTTACCTGCACACTCTATAGGAGACCCCTGAACCTTGAAGACTAAAGGGCCCTCACCAGTCGCCAGCAACCTTGTAACTCCATACAGGGGGTCAACTTCACCCTCCACCCGCTTGAAGCCTAATCTCTCCAAGAATCCCCTCAAGCTACCATCTGTCAACTGTTAGCCACCTCCAAGAAGCCGCAGCCTCCGGGGATCCCTCTTCCCGGGGCCTCGTGGTTAGATACCTCAATACTAAACCCCTCAAAGGCTCTGACCCTGCATTCGGGTAGCGGTGCAGGGAGGCGTGAGATGTACCTGACACGTGAAGAGGAAGCCATGCTAAGGGGGGACTACGGGGAGGCAGTAGCTAAAGCTATGCAGGTTATCGTGAAGGTAGGAGAGGCCCTAGGTGCCGAACGCCTAGTAGAGATCAGGCACGCCCACATCTCAGGAGTCTCCTATGGCAACATAGGGGACCCCGGGGTCAAGTTGCTTGAGGAGCTTGCAGAGGCTGGGGCAATGTTTAGGGTGCCAACCACGGTTAACCCCATAGGCTTCGACCTGGAATCACCCGGCTTCTTCGGAGCTGGCGCGTCGTTTGCGAGCGGCCAGGCTAGGATACTCAGGGCCCTCCGCAGAATGGGCGCGCAGCTGACACTCTCGTGCACACCGTACTATACGCCTACAGTTAGGGGGATCCCTCCTGGGTCACACGTCGCTTGGGGTGAAAGCAACGCAGTCGTCTACGCTAACACCGTTCTGGGACTCAAAACTAACAGAGAGGGGGGCCCCCTAGCCCTGATGGCAGCCATAACAGGGAGAACATACTACTACGGCTTACACCTAGACGAGAACAGGGTGCCCTCCAAAGCCTACATTTACAGGGGTAGGAGGCTCGATGAAGCCAGAGCCGGGGTGCTCGGCGAAATAGTGGCTCTTGAGCATAGGGAGGAGAACCCTCCACTCGTAGATGTAGGTGGTGTAG